>JANMWE010000020.1:0-3851 GCA_031393795.1 Gemmatimonadota bacterium | reverse complement strand
GCGGGATCGAAGCGATCGACCACCCCGTCGCGGGCGCTCACCGCCTCAAATCCGGCACGGGACGTGCCGGCTCCAACCACCACCGCGGTGCGCCGAGCGACCGCCATCGGGAGCACCGGGCCCCCGTTATAATCCAGATGTTCACCAATGAGGTTCACCCGGCCCGGTGCGGATGCGGCCGCGCGTGCTCGTCCGCGGAAGGTGCGGGCGAACAACTCGGCAGCGACTCGGGCAGCGGAGGGGAATTGCGACACGTCGTGACACGCCTCGGCGTAGCAGTGGTGCTCTGGATGGCCGGTACCACGCCGGCCTCGGCGCAGCTGCCGCAGATCGGGGTGCCGAAGGGCCAGCTGCGGCTCGAGGTGGGGGGCGACTTCGCGGTCGCCAACTCCAGACTCTTCGGCGGCGAGCAACCCCTCGCGGCGGACTGGAACGCCGACATCGGCGGGGCGTTCCTCCCCGAGATCGCCGGCGCGGACACCCGGATCCGCGCGATCACCGGCAACGCAACCTACCGCCTCTCGGCCGGGCGGTCGAGCGTGATCGCGGCGACCTCGCGGGGCACCCTCGTACTCTCGGCGGCCCTGGGGCTCACCAAGCGGCTGACGATCTTCGGGAGCGTCCCGTTCGTCCGCGCCCGCTCGCAGGCGCAGCTCCACCTCGATTCCACCACCGCCGACGCCGGGTTGAACCCCGCCGCCGTGGGGACCACGACCTTCTTCACCCAGCTCGACGCCGCGCTCGCCAACCTCTCGACCAAGATCACCAACGGCGACTACAACGCGAGCCCGACCCAGAAGGCCCTCGCGATCCAGACGCTTGCCGATGGCACGGCGCTCCGGACCGATATGTTCGGGCTGATGTCCGATCCCAACACCGCGTCACCCTTCGTCCCGACCGCTTCGAGTGCCGCGGGGACGGCGATCCTGAGGGTCATCGACACCCTGCAGGCGAGGATGGTGACCCTTATCGTGCCGGGAACATTCACCGCCGACCCGGTGCTCCCGACGGCCCGGCTGAGCGAAGCGGCGTTCCGCAGCTTCATCACCTCCGGGACCGGTGATGTCCGGGCCTTTCTGCTGGGCGACTCGAAGATCTTCCGGCCAGGAGACAGCGAGATCGGGTTGGCCTACACGCTCTTCGACCATCCCTCCTTTCGCCTGGCCGCTTCGGGCCTGGTGCGATTGCCCACCGGCCTCATATCCCGGAGCAACTTTTTGTTCGACGTCGCGACCGGCGACGGCCAGACCGACGTCGAAGGTCGGGTGGCCGCCGACCTGGCTCGTGGATTCGTCGGGATGCGCCTCAGCGCCGACTACAACCGCCAGCTCGCGGCCACGCTCCAGCGCCGTGTCTTCGCCCCCTCCCAGCCACTCGCCTATCGCTATCGCCTGGCCGAGGTGCGGCGTGATCCGGGCGACGAGCTGACGCTCGGCATCGAGCCATTCATCCGGTTGGCGCCGGGGTTCGCGCTCGCGTTCGGCGCGTTCCATTGGCACCACGGCGTCGACGTCGTGTCGTACGGCGGCACGCCGGTGGCCGGGGTCAACGCCTCCGACCTGGGCGTCGACACCGACCGGAGCGCCACCTCGCTGCAGGTGGGGATGACCTACTCGAGCTGGGCGGGGATCCGCGGGACCGGGACGCCGATCGAGGCCCGCTGGGCCTTTCGCAAGATCGTGTCGGCGTCGGGGGGACGGGTGGACCAGACGCGGACGCTCTGGTTCCAGGTGCGGGCGTTCTACAAGTTGTGGTAGGCGCGAGAGGCGCGTAGGCGCGTAGGCGCGTCAGGCGCATGAGGCGCGTGAGGCCGCAGGGAACCGTCCCGAACGTAGAGAGGGACCTGGCTCGTCAAGCTAGGTCCCTCGTTTCACTCGGGACGGTTCCGATGCTGCGGTACCTCACGCGCCTGTCGCGCCTCACGCGCCTCTACTTCTTCAAGAGCACTTCCGCGTGCTTCCGCGCGGTGGCGGCATCGGCGTCGCCCAGCATCCGGGCCAGCTCGGTGATGCGGTCTTCGCCGTGGATGGTCTGCACGTCGCTGGTGGCGACCCCGCCCTTGGCGGCCTTCGACACGACGAGATGCCGGTCGGCGCAGGCGGCGATCTGCGGCAGGTGGGTCACGACCAGCACCTGACGCTTGGTCGCGACCTGGGCCAGCGCGTTGCCCACCTGCGTCCCCACCTCGCCGCCGATCCCGGCATCGACCTCGTCGAAGATGAGGGTCGGCACATCGTCGTGGCCCGCGAGGACGACCTTGAGCGCCAGCATCAGCCGTGAGAGCTCGCCGCCCGACGCGGTCTTGGCGAGGGGCCGCGCCTCGAGCCCCTGGTTGAGCCGCACCGTGAATGTCACCTGTTCCCCGCCGTGCGCCTGCGGCTCGGCCAGCGGCTCCATCGCGACCTCGAGCTTCCCGCCGGGAAGGCCGAGCTGGGGGAGGAGCTTGCCGACGGCGCGACCGAGCCGGCCGGCGGCCTCGGTGCGCTTGGCGGTGAGCTTCGCGGCCGCATCACGTAGCGCTGCTTCGGCGGCCACGCGCCTGGTGGCGAGCGCGCGGAGGTCGGTGTCGGCGGTGTCGAGCAGGTCCAGCTCGCGCGCGGCCTCGTCGCCCGTCGCGAGAACGGAAGCCAGGCTACCCCCGTGCTTCTGGGTCAGCTTGAAGAGGAGATCACGCCGCTGCTCCACCTCGGCCTGGCGCGCCGGATCCTCGCTGATCCCGTCGGCATACTCGTTGGCGAGCCGCGCGAGTTCGGTGAGGTTGGCGAAGGCGCCGTCGAGGAGTTCACGCCATTTGGCGGTGTCGGGATCCTGGCGCTCGAGCTGGGTGAGCGACCGGTCGGCCTGGCCGAGCGCGGTCAGCGCCCCGCCCTCGTCGCCGTCGATCGACTCGGCCAGGCGTCGCGCCTGCTCGCCGAGGGTGCCGGCGTGGGCGAGCTTCCGGGCCTCGGCCTCGAGGCGCGCGTCCTCGCCGGGCTGGAGCTTCGCGTCGCGGATCTCAGTGACGACGTGCCGGAGGTAGTCGGCGCGGCGCTGGACCTCGTCGCGCTGGCGGGCCAGCTCGGACTCGTCGTGGCGGAGCGCCTGGACCGTGCGCCACCCCTCGTCCACCGCGGCGCGCGCCCCCTGCGCCCCGGCGTAGGCGTCGAGGATGTCGCGCTGCGCATCGGGACGGAGGAGGGACTGGGTCTCGTGTTGGCCGTGCAGGTCCACCAGCGCGGCGCCAAGCTCGGCCAGGGTCGTGAGGGTGGTGGGGCTGCCGTTGACCCAGGCGCGGGAGCGCCCTTCGGTGCTCACTTCGCGCCGGATCACCACGCGGTCCTCGGTGGCGTCGAGGCCCAGCGCGTCGAGCCGGCGCCGGAAGGTCGCGTCGGTGTCGAAGGCGCCCTCGACCACGCAGCGCGCGGCGCCGGGGCGGACGAGGGCGCTGTCGGCGCGCTCACCCAGCAGGAGGGCGAGGGCGTCGATGAGCATCGACTTCCCCGCCCCGGTCTCTCCGGTGAGGACGTTGAGTCCTTCGCCGAACTGCAGCCCGACCTCGGCGATGGTGGCGAGGTCGCGCACGCGGAGCTCGACGATCATGGGGCGTTGAGACGGTGCTGGAGGTCGCCCCAATGGAGCTTTTCGCGCATCAGCTCGAAGAACGAATCGCCCTCGAGCCGGACGAGGAGGACCCGGTGGTCGGCGCGGCGGACGTGGACCTTGTCGCCGGTGATCAGGGTGGTGCCGACCTGCCCGTCGAACGAGACGAGGAGGTCGTCGGCCCAGGGGGCGATCGGCTCGATCGTCACTTCGCTGGACGAGGGGATCACCAACGGACGGACCGCGAGGGTATGCGCGCAGATCGGCGTCAC
>JANMWE010000311.1:0-27636 GCA_031393795.1 Gemmatimonadota bacterium | reverse complement strand
CCGGTCGAGCCGTCCCGCTTCGAGTCGCCGGGCCAGGTCACGCGCTTCCTCAGCCAGCTGTCCCGCCCCCGGCGACTGTCCCCCCGCGCGGAGCCGCTCGAGCTGCTCGGCGATGGCGCGCTGCTGCGCCGCGAGCCCCTGCATCTGCGGCGACCCCTGTCCCTGCCCCGGCATCGGAAGGAGCGACTGCGCCCCCTGACTCACTCCCTGCTGCTGCTGGGCGAGCTGGCTCATCCGCTCCATCGCCTCCTGCATCCCCGATCCTGACTGCGCGCCGCCGACATCGCTCCGGCTCCGGAGGAGCTGCTGCGACACCGCGTTCAACGCGTCCACCGCCGACTCGGCGCGGTCCCCTCCCTCGCGGAAGTTGGGGGTCGCCGCCGAGAGCGCCTCGAGGGCCCGATGCATCTGGTCCTGTGCCAACGCGAGATTCAGGCCAAGTTGCGGCGAGACGAGGGCGTTCTTCCCGGAAGCGTCGCGCAGTTGGTCGAGGACCCGCTGGGTCCCCTCGGACACCGCCCCTTCGCGCTGCCGGAGCGAACTGGCCGCCTCGCCACGACGATACCCCTCGGCGATATCCAGCTGGGAAGTTGTGAGGTGTGACATCTCCTGGAGGGCGGCGTCGAGCTGCCCGGTCACCTCGCTCCGCCACTGCTGCTGCATCTGGTCGCGCTGCTGCTGCAGGTCATCGGGGAGCGCGCCGAGCTTTTGCTCCGCCTGCTGGCCACTCTGCTGAGCCTGCTGCCGTTGTCCGGAGTGGGCCTGACGTGAGGCCTGCCGCATCTGTTGGGCGGCATCCCGCGCCTGCTGCGCGGCCTGGTCCATCGCCGCCTCGCGCCCTTCCGGCTGGACCTGGTCGCCCAGGTGCTCGAGCGCGGCGCCGAGGGAGTCAGCCCGGTCGGCCAGCTGCTGCTCGGCCTGGGCGGCGCGGGTGCTGTCGGCCACGGGCATCTGGCGGTCCCACTGACGCTGGGATCCTTGCAGGTCCTTCGCTTCGGCCTGGAGGTTGGCGAGGTCCCCTTCGATCGCGGCGCGGCGGAAGAGCTCCCGACTCCGCTCGAGCGCCTCGCGGAGCTGTTGCTGCTGCGCCTTCAGGTCCTGCAGCGCTTCGCGGGTGCGGTCGGCGTCGAGGTCGCGGAGGGCGCGCTGGAGCTCGTCGAGCTTCTGGCGGAGCTCGGGGGTCAGCGCGTGATCGAGCTGCCGCCGGATGTCGTCGAGCTGGCGCTGCCACTCCGGATCGGAGGCGCCGGCCGCCTCTGCCGCGCGCTGCAGCTCCTGGAGCTGGCGTTGCAGCGACTCGGCCTGATCGATCATTCCCTGCTGGTCCTTGGCGACCTGCTGGGCGCGCTGGGCCGCCTCGAAGTCGAGCGCCTTGTCCTGGTCACCCCGCGACGCCGCGTCGGCTCGGTTCCGCTCGCTGGCGAGGTCTTCCGTGCTTCGCTCGAGCCGCCGGCTCTGGGCCGCGGCGGAATCAAGCTGCTGGGCGATCTGCTGACTCGCCTCCCGCGCCGCGGCACGCACTTCATCCGGACGGGCCAGCCGGAAGACGTACTCACGCGATGCCCCCATCTGCGGATGTGGCGCACCGTCCCAGGCACGCACCGTGACCCGCACCGAGTCGCCGGGAAGGAGGCCCCGCTCCCGGAGATCGAGCACGAAGGGGAGCACCGCGTGATCCGGGAGTCCGCTCGGCAAGGCGATCGGCTCGACGCGGGAAGGATCGGAGAACCCCTGCCCCGTGATCCGCCGACTCTCGACCGCGAGGCGGCCGAGCCCGTGGTCGTCGCGGGCTTCGATGACCAGTGGGACCTGCAGGTCGAGCGGGATCACCGTGTCGACGCCGGGGACCGGCACGTCCACCACCGGCGCGCTGTCGGGAACCACGCGGATGGGGAGGAGGACCGGATCCCCGGCGAGCGGAGCACCAGTAGCGGTCTGCAATGCCAGCTTCCAGACTCCCGAGCTCCTCGGTTCGGTCGTGCCGTGGAAGGCACGGCCATCGACCGCGAGAGCGCCGCGTCCATTGGGGCCTTCCCAAGCCGCGGTGCGGAGCTCCGCCGTCGCCTCACCTGTCGTGCTCAGTCGCGTGCCCGCCGGGAGGAGCACCATGTCGCCATCGAGCGGGAGCGGTTCCGGCTCGAGGCGGAGGTACGCGGGATAGGTGGCCTGCACCGCGACCGTGCCGAGGAAGGCGGGAACGCGGACGTGGACGGCAAGGGTGTCGCTCCCCCGCCCACCGGCGGTGAGCCGGGCGAAGAGATCGGTCTCGAGGGGGGCGCTCTCGTAACTCCCGTGCCCCGCAGAGTCGAGAGTCACCGGCACTCCGCGCCACGATTCCCCGGGGGCGCGGAGCCAGAGCAATGCTTCGCGGCGGCCTGCGGCGGTGAGCGCGAGCGTCACGCGACTCCCGCGATCGACGAGGGAGTCGGGGCCAGCGACGCGGAGCGGCGCCATGGTGGCGAGCCAGGCTGCGGCGGGATCCCAGAGGAGCCCCGCCCGCCCACGGGTCGGACGCGCCGCGATGAGGAGGACGACGGCTGCGGCAAGGAGCCCGGACGCGGCGATGGCACGACGACGCCCTCGGAGTACAAAAGGCGCGAGCACCGCTGGGCCTTCCGCGTCCACCGTCCCCGCGGCAGCGACGTCGGCCGCAGCGAGGAGCGCGTCGCTCGTCCCGAGCGCGGGACCGGCGAGGAGCCCGGTGAGGGCACCCGCACGCCACGCTCCGAAGCGCTCGAGGACCCGCGCGGCGTCCGCGCTCGAGCCTTGCGCGACCGCGCGGCGCGCCAGCAAGAGCCCGAAGGCGAGCGCGAGGAGCACCGCGCTCCACGCGGCCCCGACCCAGATCCCCCCTTCGACCCACCCGAGCCGCGCGGCCCAGGCGGCGACTCCCAGGATCGCAGCGGCGACGGCCACGCTCCCGGTCAGCACGGTCGCCACCGGCCACCGCCGGAGCGGCGCCGCCAGCCGGTCGAGGACCCGCGCGGTGTCGGTCACCGCCCGTTCCCCACCGCGTAGGTGAAGAGGTTCACGCCCATCCGCACCGCCGACTCCCGCACCTCGGGGGTGTCGTGATGGACCTCCGGATCTTCCCACCCGTCGCCCAGGTCGGACTGATAGGAGTAGTAGACTGCGAGCCGGCCGTCGAGGAAGATCCCGAACCCCTGCGCCGGCTTCCCGTCGTGCTCGTGGATCTTGGGGATCCCTTTCGGGAAGTCGTAGACGAGGTGATAGATCGGATGGTCGAGCGGGACCTCGATAAGGGGCTGGTCGGGAAAGAGCCGGGTCAGTTCGCGCCGGATGGAAAGGTCCATCCCGTAGTTGTCGTCGGCGTGGAGGAAGCCGCCGCGGCGAAGCCAAGTGCGGAGGGTCTGGAGGTCGCGGTCGCTGAAATGGACGTTCCCGTGCCCCGTCATATAAAGGTAGGGAAGGTCCCAGAGCCGGTCGTCCGCGAGTTTCACCGACTCCTCGCGCTCGGCGGTGCGGAGCCCGGTCCGGTCGCGGATGGCGGTGAGGAGGTTGGGGAGGCTCGACGGGTTGGCGTACCAGTCGCCGCCGCCGTCGTAGTGGAGCCGGCCGATGGTGACCGCGGCCGGGGGTCGTGAGTCGTGGGTCGTGGGTCCCGTGAATGCCGCGGCCCCGACGATGATCAATCCGACCAGCCCGGGCCGATATGACAACGGCGACCTCTCCTTGGTGGACTCACGACTCACGACCCACGACTCACGACCCGCCCGCCAACTCCATCACCAGATCATACACCGTGTTCCGCGGCAACCCCGTTCGGTCTGCCACTTCGCGCACCACGTCGCGTTTGGAGCGGCCGGCGGCGAGGAGTTCGGTGGCGAGGGTGCGCGCGGCGTCGGGATCGGGGCCGGCCTCGCTCCCCTCGGGGGCGGGGGCGAGGACGAGGGTCACTTCCCCACGGGGCGGATGTTCGGCGGCCCAGCTGGCGAGGAATTCCAGACTCCCTACTCGGAACTCCTCGTGGAGTTTCGTGATCTCCCGCCCCACGCACCCCTGGCGTCCGGCCGCGCCGCCGAGCGCGAGCTCGCGGAGCAGTTCCTCCACCCGGTTCGGCGCCTCGAAGCAGACCACCGTGACCCCGGGCGTCGCCGCCTGTCGGAGCCAGCGATCCCGTTCCGGTCCCTTGCGCGGGGCGAAGCCGAGGAAGAGGTAGCGGTCGGCCGGGAAGCCGCTGACGGAGATCGCGGCGGTGACCGCGGAGGGTCCAGGGATGGGGACGACGGTGAACCCCGCGGCACGCACCCCTTCGACCAGGAAGGGCCCGGGGTCGCTCACGCCGGGGGTACCGGCGTCGGTCACGAGCGCGATGTCCTCCCCTTCCCTGAGGATCTTGATCAGGGCGTCGACGCGGGAGGCGTCGCTGTGTTGATGGAAGGCGAGAAGGCGAGGATGGGCGTCGAGGTGGGCCAGGAGCCCGCGACTGACGCGGGTGTCTTCGGCGGCGACGACGTGGACCGTGCGCAGCAGCTCGGCCGCGCGGGGCGAGAGATCGCCGAGATTGCCGAGCGGAGTGGCGACGACGTAGAGGGTGCCGGAGCGCCCTACCACGTCACTTTCCAGGGGAGGCGTTCGAAGTAGCCCACGGCCTGGAGCTGGTGGCGGTTCTCCTTCCCCGCGTCCTTGAGGACGGTCACGGCGCCGCCCGGGGAGACCAGCTCCACGTCGTGCAGGAGCTTGGAGGTCCAGGCGGCAAAGGCGGTGGTGAGCTCCTCCACGGTGACGACGAGGGTGGGGGGTGCGCCGTACTCCGGGAGGGAGAGGAGCTCGAGGGCGGGATGCTGAACAACGAGGGACGCACTGACCCGCTGGTGCTTCCGGGTCGCCTCCCCCATCAGCTCCTTGTCGGCCGCCGTCAGGATCCGCCCCTGCACCTCGCGGAAGAGCTTGATCTGGGTCGGGAGCGCCTGCATCGGGAGCTCCCGCTGGATCGCGACCAGGTCGTGGGCCACCACTTCCTTGGGCGGTTTGCCCCCCTGGCCCAGCAGCTTGAGGAAGTACTTGTCGGCGTTGATGCCGGTGGGCTGCTCGTGCAGATAGCCGCCGGTGAAGACGCCCCCCGAGAACCGGAGGAAGTTCACCCCGCCGTCGATCACGACCTCGAGCACGCCGTCGTAGACCTCCGTGCGGAAGACGTCGAAGAACTTCTCCGGCTGGCCCGGGTCGACGAATCGGGTCTTGGGCGCGGAGACGCAGGCGGTGTACATCCAGAGGAGCTGCTCCATCGGCGCCTGGCAATACGACACCTCGCTCCGCTCGGTCTCGGCCTTCATCCGCCGGAGCGCCTCGGCGATGGGCACCAGGTGGCGCCCGTCGCTCCGCAGGGTGGCGGCATTGATGATCTCACCCTTCCGGAAGAAGAGGAGGATCAGCTCCTCGGGGAGGTAGGCGGCGAGGTACGCGTCGACCATCCCGTCGCGGTCCCGCTTGGCGTAGGCGAGGACGTTGTCGAGATGGATGAAGGCCATGCGGGTGCGCGCGATCATCTTCCCCGTGGAGGGGAAGTCCAGATCGAAGAGCCGGACGTCGCTGGAAAGGAAGCGGGCAGTGGAGGCGCGCATGGTCGGTGTGGCAGAGACCTCGTTCGGTCGCGTGGAGTGCGAAGTGCAAAGTGCGAGGTGCGGGGTGGTGGCGACCATGATCCCCGGACTTCGCACTTCGGACGTCGCGCTGCCTGGCCGGAGCCTCAGGCCAGGTGCTGCATCACCTTCTGTTCCAGGACCCCGGGATTGGCGCCGACGAGCGTGTCGACGTGCTTGCCGTCCTTGAAGAACATCATCGTGGGGATCGACCGCACATTGAACCGCATCGCGGTCTTCTGGTTCGAGTCCACGTCGAGCTTGGCCACCTTGAGCTTCCCGGTGTGCTTGGCCGCGAGCGCGTCGAGATAGGGCGCGATCATCAGGCAGGGTCCGCACCAGGTGGCCCAGAAATCAACGAGGACGAGCCCCTTGGCCTGGTCGACCTCGGCGGCGAACGTGTCATCGGAGACGGCGACGGTGTTGCTGCTCATTGTATACTTGTATCCTTGAAGCCAATGGTGCGATTCTGATGGTCATGGGTCATGGGTCGTGGGTCCCGACCTGCGATGGAACGTCTCACGACTCACGACTCACGACCCATGACGATTCTTGAGGACCCAGACATGATCCCCGCTGCTCGTATTGCTCATATCGGAATCGCGGTGACCGATCTCGCCGCCGCCCTCCCCTTCTACACCGACGTCCTGGGGCTCACGCCCCGACCGGCGGAGACCGCCGACGGCGCCACCATCGTCTCCATCCCCTTCGGCGAGAGCGATGTCGAGCTGCTCCAGCCCCTCTCGGCCGGGAGCCCCGTGGCGAAATTCATCGAGAAGCGCGGCCCGGGGATCCACCACGTGTGCTACCGCGTGCCGGACCTCGAAGCCGCGCTCACCGCCTGTCGCGCCGCCGGCTACCGCCTGGTGGACGAGACCCCGAGGACCGGGGCGCACGGGAAGCGGATCGCGTTCCTGCACCCGAAGGGGACGGCCGGGATCTTGATCGAACTCACAGACTAGTTGGGAGTAAGGAGTTTGGAGTCGATCGCGGCGCAGCACCGGAACTACTCCAAACTCCTGACTCCCAACTCCTTACTCGCCTCCGGGGGGAGCCGCCTGCGTCCCCGGCGGCGGCGGACAGGGATTCCGCGGACTGCCAGCGGCCGAGATGTCCACCGATTCGACCAGCCACCCGTTGTTGCTCTGGACCGCGTTGAACGGGATTTGCTTCACGCAGCTGCCCCGGGTGAGTTCGACCAGCACCGTGCGGTGCTTGGGGTCCCCTTCGACGGCCGTGTTCGAGATGACCCGGGAATTGCCGCCGCGGAGGTAGAATTGCACCACCTTCAGGCGCTGTTCCCATTGCGCCGGCTGGTGGGTCAGGGCGGCAGGGCCGTTCTCACTCCCCCAGCTCCGCCCCATCCGCGCGATGTTGCTGTCCTGCACCGCGGCCATGAATTCCCGGACCGCGGCTTCGGCGGAGCCGAGGGGGGCGACATCGCCGGCGCCACTCCCGCCACTGCAAGCGGCGAGCATCAGGGCACCGAAGGCCAGCAACGAATTCCGTGTGGACACGTTGGTATGCTCCGGGAGGGGATCGATGGCTCAAGCTAACGGGGTTCCGGGACCGGCACAACGCTTGCCGGGGCCGCTGCGCCTCTCCATCAACATCGACCACGTGGCCACCGTCCGGGAGGCCCGGAAGACCGATGAACCCGACCCCGCCCAGGCTGCACGGGCGGCGGAAATGGGGGGGGCGGACGGCATCACCTTCCACCTCCGGGAGGACCGCCGCCACATGCAGGACCGGGATGTGGTCGCCCTCGCGGCGCTGGCCACGACCCCGCTCAATTTCGAGCTCGCCACCAGTGCCGATATCGTCGATCTGGCCTGCCGGATCCGTCCCCACCAGGCCACCCTCGTCCCCGAACGGCGCACCGAGGTCACCACCGAGGGCGGACTCGCCCTCGAGCGGAACGACACTGCGCTCACCACCGCGCTTGCCAAGCTCCGCGAGGCCGGGATCAGGACGAGCCTCTTCATCGACCCTGATCGCCGGAGTCTCGACCGCGCGGCGGAGCTCAAGGTCCCCGCGATCGAGCTCCACACGGGGCGCTATGCCCGCGCCTTCGGCGAGGCGGAGGAGGCGCGTAAGGCGCTTGAGGCGCTCGAGAGTGCCGCCAAGTACGCCCGCTCCCTCGGCCTCGCGGTCCACGCCGGGCACGGGCTCACCTATCTCAACACTGGGCCGGTCGCGCGGATCGCGGAGATCGAGGAGCTCAACATCGGGCACTCGGTGGTGAGCCGGGCGGTCTTCGTGGGGATGGAGCAGGCAGTGCGGGAGATGAAAGCAGTCGTGAGTCGTGGGTCGTGAGTCGTGAACTGCTCCCATGACCCACGACCCATGACCCATGACCCCTCCCGTTGACCCATCCTCCCCTACCCCGTAACCTTGTAACTGATTCTCCCCCACAGGGATACCGATGACGAGCCCGCTCGGCATGCTGGACTACTTCGCCATGGAGGCGAGCGAGTATATCGACCGCCTGCGCGGGCTGGTCGACGCTGAGGTGTCGCCCGCCGCGGCCGAGCTGGTGCGGTATGCGCGCGCCCTGCGCGGGGCGGCCCTGATGGCCAACCAGCAGCCGATCGCGCGGGCCGCCAATGGGCTCGAAGGGCTCTCCCGCGCGCTGCGCGACGGTGCCCGCGGGTGGGACAGCACCACCAAGGAGACCGCCACCCGCGCGGTCGAGGCGCTGGCCGGCTTCGTGAAGCGGAGCGCGCAGTGGACCCCCGCCGACGGCGCCGCCGCGGAGCAGCTGGCCAAGGACCTCGAAGCGATGGCCGGCGGCGCGGTCACCCCGCTCCGGACCCCGTCGTCATCGGCCGCGACCGCCGCCGAGTCGGCCGGAGCCGCCGCGCTCGACGCGGGCGCACGTGCCTTCCTCGCCCGCGAGAGCGCCCTCATCGCCGCCGCACTCGGCCAGGCCGCGGCGGCGCTCCGGTCGGCGCCACCCGCGCGTGATGCGTTGCAGGGCGTGCTCCGCCGGATGCAACCCCTCCGTGGCCTCGCCGCGCTGGGCGACCTGCCCCCCCTCCCCGACCTGCTCGAGGCGGTGGAGCGCGCGATCGGCGAAGTCGGTCGGCTCCCCGCCACCCCGCCCGGCGCCGGCGATGTCTTCGAAGCCGCCGCGAAGGCGCTCACCCGGGCGGCCCAGGACGTGACGGAGCGGGGACTCCCCAATGCCGACGCCGAAGAGTCGCAGGCGTTCGCGACCCTGACGCTCAGGACCTTCTCCACGCCGAGCGGCGCAGTGTCGATCGCGACGCTGCTCGAGGCGGGGTCAGCGGTGACGGCGGGAACACCGCGCGGCCCGGCGGCCGACAAAGAGGTGGATCGGGTCGAGCTGGTGAGCCAGGGGGAGTACCTCGTCGGTGCGGCGGACGATCTCGACCGGGCCCGCTCGATCACGCAGCGCGACCTCCGGCTCCACGCGCTGGCGGCGTCGCTCCGGAACCTGGGCGAGAGCGCCGGGGGCCGGATCGGCGACTTCGCCTCGCTCGCACGCGACCTCATCGGTCAGGGGGTGGCGGCACGTGGCCCGCAGGATTTCGCCTCGGGGCTACGTACCGCGGGGGCGGCGCTCCAGAGCATCCCCGATGCCGGCCCGGATCAGGCGTTGGTCGTCGCACTGAACAGTGTGATCTCCGGATTCCTCGCCCTCGCATCCGAGGGTGGGGTACCTGCGGCGGCCCCTGCCCCGGCGCCCGTACCCGAACCGGTGGCGCCGAAGTCGGCGTCGTCGTTCGATTCGTTCTTCGCGGCAGAGTCGCGGGCCTCCACTCCCGCCGCGAAGGTCCCGGTCGCGGCAGCCGATGCCGCCGCACCGGAAGGTCTCCTTGCGCTGGCCACGCCGAGCGGGAAGGCGAGCGGCGGGATCGCGGGAGGGTTCGCGGCGTACGCGACGCTGAAGCGGAGCATCACCACACCGACCGCTTCGGTCGATGCCTTCATCGCCGGGATCTCGACTTCACCCAAGCCCCGGCCTTCAGCAGTTGCCCCGGCGCCCATGCGCGCACCTGCCGCGCCTATCGCGCCTCCCGTCCCTGCCCCGGCCCCTCCTCGCGCGCCTATCGCGGCTCCCGCGCCTTCTGTTACGACTGACGGTGTGATGGACATCAAGGACCTGTGCTACAGCGGCCCCGGTGCCATCGCGCGGGCGCTCGAGGTCCGCAAGGAACTGATCGAGGTCCTCGCCAACCCGATGCGTGCCGGGGGCCGGATGCGCCCCCTGCTCGACGAGCTGCTCGACCTGATCGAACTTGCCCAGCGCTAGGCGCTAGGCACCAGGCACTCGAATGACCCGCAAGCTCGCCGGCCTCCTCCTCGGCCTCGGCATCTCCGCGCTCGCCTTCTGGTGGGCGCTTCCTGCGGACGGTCTCCGCAGCCTCCCCGGCTACCTCGCCTCCGCCCGACTCGGCACCCTCTGCCTCGCCGTCCTCGTCGCCACCCTGACCTTCCCGCTCCGCGCACTGCGGTGGCGGGTCCTGCTGCGCGCCGAAGTGGGAGAGCGGGTCCCGATGGGCGCCGTCTGGCACGCCACCGCCATCGGCTTCATGGCCAACAACATCCTCCCCTTCCGGCTGGGCGAGGTGATCCGCGCCTACGCTGTCGGCCGGCTCGGCGGCCCCCGCTTCCCCGCCGCCATCGCCTCGATCGCGGTGGAGCGGGTCTTCGACGCGCTGACGGTCGTGGGGCTCTTCGCCTTCGTACTGACCGGGATGGGTCTCCCCGCCGACATCACCATCGGCGGAAAGCCGGCGGCCGAGCTCGTGCAGATCATCGGGATCGCCGGGCTCGCGGCCCTGATGGCCGCCGCCGGCGCCGCCTTCTACCCCGACGCCGCCGAACGTTTGCTTCGCCGCGCCCTGCCCTGGCCCAAACTCGCCGACAGGCTGGCGGCGCCGCTCCGCGGCTTCGCCCACGGACTCCAGGTGCTGCACGATCCGAAGCGGATCGCGCTCATCGCCCTCGGCTCGGTGGCGCTCTGGACCGTCAACGCCTGGTCATTCGCGCTCGCGCTCCAGAGCTTCGGGCTGCCGTCCGACCTCGGCACCGCGATCCTGGTGCAGACCTGCGTAGTGTTCGGCGTGGCGTTGCCGTCGACCCCCGGCTTCGCCGGCGTGTTCGAAGGCGGGTTCAAGGCGGCGGCCCTCCTTCTCGGGCTACCCCAGACGGCCGTCTTCGCCGCGGCGATCACCTATCACGTGTTGAGCTTCATCCCGATCACGCTCCTCGGCGCCTGGTCATTGTCGCGCACCGGGCTGACGCTCGGCGAGTTGAAGGGCGGGAATCGATGAGCGTCGTCACGATCTCCGCGCACGCCAAGGTCAACCTCTTCCTGCGGGTGCTCTCGAAGGAAGCGTCAGGGTATCACGGGATCGAGACCCTCCTCTGCCGGATCTCGATCGCCGATACGCTGACGGCCGAACTGGCCGACGGGAAGGGGGTCACGCTCACCAGTGAAGGAGAGGAGTGCGGACCGCCCGCGGAGAACCTCGCCACCCGCGCCGCGCAGCTCGTCATCGACGCGACCGGCGGGAAGGCCGCGGTCAAGCTCCACCTCCTGAAGCGGATCCCCGCCCGGGCAGGACTCGGCGGCGGCTCGAGCGACGCGGCGGCAGCCCTCCTCGCCACCGACCAGGTGTTGGGCAACGCCATCCCTCGCCACGAGCTGATGCAGCTCGCCGCCAAGCTCGGTGCCGATGTCCCCTTCTTCGTCTCGGGGGCATCGCTCGCGCTCGGGTGGGACCGCGGCGACCGGCTCTACCGGCTGCCGCCACTCCCCGCGGCTCCTGGTCTCCTCCTTATCCCACCGGTCGGCGTCAGTACCGCCGATGCCTACAAGTGGGTCGACAGCGCACGGGCCGATGCCGGCCGCCGAGGAGCGTTGGCGCTCGACCTCGAGGCGGTGCAGAGCTGGGGGAGCATCGCGCGGATGGCGGGGAACGACTTCGAGGGGGTGGTGTTCGGGCGGGAGCCGTTGGTCCGCGAAGCGTTCGAGAAGCTGGTGGCGACCCAGCCCCTCCTCTGCCGACTGACGGGGAGCGGGTCGGGCCTATTCGCTATCTACAGGAACGCGGGGGACCGGGAGGACGCCCGGTTGCGGTTAGGGAAGCGACTCGGACGGACTATCCCCTTCGAGGTGTGAGGGGCGAGCGCAAGGGGTGAGTGGGCGAGAAAGCTGAAAGCACAACGGGACCCGTCATCCGGACCCCTTTCTTCTGTCTCGCTCGCGCGCCCACTCGTTCCTTGCACTCGTCCCTCGTCACCCGAACCGCTTCTCAACGATTCCAAGGATCTCGGCCTCCTCGCGCGCCGACTCTTCCACCAGCTTCGCCCCGTCCGTCAGGATCTGGGCGATCGCGCTCTTGTCCTTGATCCCGCCGGCGTTGGTCCGCACGTTGAGCCAGGCGCCGCGGACCGCCGCACGGGTGCAGAGGGCACCGACGCCGGCGTCGGAGGCGGAGGCGGGATTTCCCTGCTCCGCCATCGCGCGGATAAGGTCGAACGATTCGTAGGCGGTCTGCATCACTTCGAACGGCACCTTGAGCGCGCCCAGGTTCGCGGCACCCAGGGCGGCCGACCGGGCCGCCTTTTCGGCGTCCGTGGTCTTGGGGAGGGCGATCGCCGCCATCACCTGGTCGAACGCACGCGTATCCTCGTCCACCAGCCGCAACAGATCGTCCTTGAGCTTCTGCCCCTGCTCCGCCCAGCGGGAGAACTCTTCCCAGCGCTCATCCCATCCCCGCTTGTGGGCCGAGAGGTTGGCGACCATCGTCCCGAGCGCGGCGCCGAAGGAGCCGACCAGGGCGGCGACCGAACCGCCACCGGGGGCCGCCGACTCCGAGGCGGTCTCGTCGGTGAAGGCGCGCATCGTCATCGACACGAGCCGAGTGAGCCCGGTGTCGCGGAGCCGGTACTCGATGATGCGGTCTTCGGGGACGAAGGCGCCGAGCTCGTCGAGGCCGAGGGAGCGGACCGCGATCTTGATGAGCTCGGCCTCGGAAACGCCGACCGAGCGCTGCTGCTGGGCGAGGTAGTGCCGGCCGGCATCGCGGAGTGCCGCGAGAGGGACCAGGCCGACCAGCTCGCTCCCAGTCACCCGCACGCCGCGCGCCTGGGCGGCGCGGCAGACTTCATCGAAAGCGACGTGCGTGGGAGTGACGCTCAGGTCCACGAGGTTCATCGAGACCTGCGCGACGCCGTACTCCTGGATGAACCACCCGATCGCCTTCACCGCCTTGAGCGTGCCGGGGCTCATCACCGAGTTCCCTGCGGCGTCCTTGACCTCCTTCCCGGTGAGGGGGTTCCCCTCACGCTGGGGACGCCCGATCTCGCGCACGTCGAAGGCGATGGCGTTGGCGCGACGGGTGGAGGTGGTATTGAGGTTCACGTTGAATGCCACCAAAAAGTCGCGCGCCCCGATGACCGTGGCGCCGCTCTTGGCGTTGAACGCCTTGGGGCCGAAGTCTGGGGCCCATCCCTTTTCCTGCATCCGCCGCTCGAGCCCTTCGTATTCCCCGGCGCGGATGACCGCGAGGTTCTGCCGGGCCGGATCGGGCTGCGCCGCTTCATACGCGTAGACCGGGATGCCGAGTTCTTTCCCGACCCGTTCGCCGAGGGCGCGGGCGTGCTTCGCCGTCTCCGCCATACTGATCCCGGAGATCGGGACCAGGGGGCAGACGTCCGTGGCGCCCATCCGGGGATGTTCGCCGTGGTGCTTCCGCATGTCGATCAGTTCGGCCGCTTCGGCGATGCCGCGGAAGGCCGCCTCGACCACCGCCGCGGGGGTGCCGGCGAGGGTCATCACGGTGCGGTTGGTGGCCTTCCCCGCGTCCACGTGCAGGAGCTTGGCCCCTTCGACCGATTCGAGGCGTGCGGCGATGCGCCGGATGATCTCCGGGTCACGCCCTTCGGAGAAGTTCGGCACGCATTCGATCAGGGCGGACATCAGGCGATCCCGGGGAGAAGGTGAGCGAGAAAGTTAGTCGGGTAAGCGAGGAGGGCCACCAGATCCTGCGCCGGCAGGTTCGCGCCGAAGCGCTGCTCCTTGCGGGACTCCGCCGCGCGCGCCATCGTATCCTACCTTCCCCTCCCCCACTTTCCGGAGACACCCATGAAAATGCCCGCCAAGAACCTCGGTATGCTCCTGCTCGGTGCCTGGCTCATCCTCAGCGGGTTGATCCCACTCCTCAACCTGAGCTTCTCCGGGCTCGGCACGCTGATGGCCGTCGGTGCGATCGCGGCGGGGGTGTTGATCATCATCGGGAAGTAGGGAGCCCCACGCCCCCTCCCAGCAAATCGGGGCGGGGGTGACTCTCGGCGCCGGCAAAGGCTCGCCCGCCCGATCCTTGAACAGAGGAGGCCAAGATGCAAGGCACATTCCGTCGGGTGGTGTTCGGATTCCTCGGGATCACTTCGATTCTCCTCGGGGTATTGTCACTGATGGGTCGTCGACCACTCGGAGATACGACCCCGATGCTTGTCACGCTCGGCGCCATTCTCAACGGGGCCCTGGTGACACAGATGGCGTTGGCCCGGAACCGGGCCACCTGACTCGCGGGGGTGCAAGGCATCACGCGGCATCCCTTCGCCCGGGCGGAATGGCGCTGAACCCCGGACGGCGCAGATCTCCCGACAGCACCCAGCTCGCCGCTCGCAGCCGCAGCGAGCACCACGCAGCACTTCCCCTCCCGCGAGAGCACGACGATGGTCTCCAGCAAAGCCATCACGCCCGCCGCCTATCTCGCGAGCCTCCCCCCCGAACGGCGGAGGGTCATCGCCGCCGTCCGCGCGGTGGTGAAGAAGCGGCTTCCCAAGGGCTACGTCGAGTCGATGTCCCTTGGGATGCTCTCCTATGAGATCCCGCTCGGCCGCTACCCCGACACCTATAACAAGCAACCGCTGATGTACCTGGCACTCGGGGCGCAGAAGAACCATTTCGCCCTGTATACGACGAACGTGCGGAACAGCAAGGCGCACCTCGGCAAACTCACCGCGGCGTACAAGGCCGCCGGCAAGAAGCTCGACATGGGCGGGGGCTGCATCCGGTTCAGGAAACTCGAGGACCTTCCCCTCGACCTGATCGGGGAGATCGTGGCGGCCACTTCGGTCGAGGAGCGGATCGAGGCCTCCGAAGGGGCGCGAAAGAAGAGGAAATAGGGGCGGACCGACACGCGCATCGCACGAAGGAATGAGGCGCACCACCCTTTCGTGCAGCTTACCCGAGAGTGGCCAGCCCGATAAAATCAAGAGCCGCCGCTGATACGCGCCATAGCAGACCTGCGGCATTCCTCTCGACCCGCGGGGGTGCCGCCGATGAAATGGTCCAGCCTGGGCGCCCTCTTCGCCCTCCTTTCCACCGCCCTGCCGAGCACCGCCCAGCGGGATCTCTCTCCGGACCCCGCGGCCGGCGTGGCCGTGCTACATCCCGAAGGCACCGTCCACGGATTCCTCCATCTCAGCACGGCGGACGGCCGACACCTCGCCGACGGCGATCTCCTGCAGGTGGTCCGTGGCCCGATCATCGACAGCCGGATGGTGTTCGACTTCCCCGACTCCTCGGTCTTCGAGGAGAGCGTCTCCTTCACCCAGCACGATGTCTTCACGATGGTGCAGTACCACCTTGTCCAGCGCGGCCCGGCGTTCGCGATGGACCTCGACGTCACCCTGCCGCAGTCGGGCGACTACCGGGTGACGGCCACCGCGCATTCGGATGGCAAGCGCAAGGAGTACGCCGGGAAGCTCGACCTCCCACCCGACACCTACAACGGGATGATCATCAACGTCGCCAAGAACATCCCGGTCGGCACCTCGCATACCGTCCATCTCGTCGCCTTCACTCCCAAGCCCCGGCTGATCGGTCTCGAGATGCATGGGGTGGTGAGCGCAGACCGGACCCAGCTCGGTCGCCGCACGGAGCGCACGGCGGCATATACCCTCAAGCCCAAGATCGGGGGTATCACCGGCGTGCTGGCCCGCCTCCTCGGCAAGATCCCACCCGACAGCCACGCCTGGTTCGTCACCCAGGATGTCCCCGCCTTCGTCCGGTTCGAGGGCCCGCTCTACCTCGGTCCGGTGTGGCGGATCGACCTGACCGGCCCGACATGAAGCCGCTGGACGCCAACGGCCGCAAGGCGCCCGCCGATCGCCCATTCCGGGTGCTGCTCATCGCGGGGTCCGACCGCCGTCAGTATGACTGCCCCGGGGTCGACTCCAAGGCCCGCGCCCTGATGTTCCGCATGGCCGACCGGCTGCCCTCGGAGTGGGAGATCGACCTCGAGGACCTGGGGAATGTGTGGAACCGGGAACAGATCCGCAGCTGTAACGGCTGCGTCTCCACCTCCGCGGCGCTCTGCGTCTGGCCGTGCAACTGCTACACCAAGGGCAGCTGGCGGATGCCCGACTTGATGTGGAATCTGGATCTGTATGCCCGCCTCGACCTGGCGGATGCCTGGGCCATCATCGGGCCGGTGAACTGGTACGGACCCACCAGCAACCTCAAGGCGCTCTTCGACCGGCTCGTCTGCATGAATGGGGGGAACCCGCGCGAGGAGCTGATCGCGCACAAGGACCAGGCGCTGGCGATCCGGCTGGAACACTCCCCGGAATGGGAGCAGTTAAGCCAGAACCATCTCGAAGGGCGCTCCGCCGCCTTCTTCTGCTATGGCGACGGCGGCAGCGACGAGCTTGACGACGACGGTCGCCCGAAGGCCCTCCGGCACCCAGTCTGGTTCGATCCGGCGGAGGAGCCCTTTGCCGATATGCGTGACACCTATGCACCGCTCGTCTGGCAGTGCCGATACAGCGGGATCGAGGTCCCCGACCGGCTCTGGCAGTTCGGCGAGACCGGGCGAGGCAAGAAGTACAGTGATGACCAGGCCGAGCACCTGGTGGACGACCCGGCCTTCTGGCGCCAATGCGATGCGTGGACCGATGCGTTCACCGAGCACGTGGCCCGGAAGGGAAAGGTCGCCCCGGGGGCCTATCGCGCCTTCGCCTATCACCCGCCATTCCACCTGTGGGCCGATCTCAAGTCCAAGTGGCGCGCCCTCCGGATGGCCCTGGGCGTCCCCATCCCCGGCACTTCGCCAGCGCTCCAGCAGGCGCAGAACTTGAATCGGGACGCAAGTATCTTCTACAAGAGGGGGGAGGGTGCGAAATTGCGACGGTGATGAGAAGAGGCGCCGCCACCGACTACCCCTGCACTAGCGAACAGACCGACCGCAGAGCTCCCCGTCATGGAGAGGCCATGAACGTCCACCCGCCGATCACTGTCTCACCTGCCTCCAACCGCCGCACCCGCCTCGGCCTCGGCCTCCTCGGCGCCGGTCTCCTCGGCCATCTCCTCGCCGCACAGGGGATCGGCGGCAGCACGATGGCGTACCGCGCGCACGTCACCGGATTCCTCATCCTCACCCTCGTCTCCGGCGCCATCCTCGCCGGGCTCAGCTATCGCTTCTGGCGCGGCCGCCACGACGTCACGCTCCTGATCCTGGGGGCCCTGCAGGCGCTCGTGGGCCTCGTGATCTACCTCGCCCGGCACCGCATCGGGTGAAAGGCCATTCCCCCGCGCAGCGGCATCATGTGGGGCATTCTCCTCACCCTCGGCCCGGGTAAGGGCCCGCGGTAGCTGCCCGGACGATCCTCGGGTGCATCCCCGGCTTCCTGAAGAACGACTGGGTGCACGCCTTCCGACTGGTCCGGCCGGCGCACTAGTCCGCCGGACGGCGACGCGGGTCCCCGCGGGGGAGGTTAAGCCCTCCCGGGAGGGCTCTACCACATTCGTGCTATCCCTCCTCCCCCAAAAGCAGTACCTTCAGAACACTTCCTGACACAACAGAGCTGGCTTCGCACACTCCCACCCCCCTGGGGGAAGCATGCGTTTGGGCACCCGATCGCGACCCACCCTGTTCCCCGCCGCTACCCTGCTCTTCCTCGTGGGCTGCGCTCCGGCGACCCCGCTCCTCCTCGACGTGGTGCCGCCCCAAGCGCACTCCTTCTCGCTCGGCGACAGCGGGGAGGTCGTCCGGCGCGTCCAGCAGGTCTTTTCCTGCTCCACCCCTATGAACTCCCTCCCCTACGGCACCCTCGGCTGGCGGCGCGACAGCACGTTCGTCGACGTCACCCTGATGCAGGACCTGCTGCCGGTCGGACCTGACGGCGAACCCTCTCGGCTCTGCTGGAAGGGGTTCCGGGTGGACGCCGACGGGCGGATTTTCGTCCTCCCGGTGAAGGACTGGCCCTACTCGTCGTTCAAGAAGCGACCGCCGGCCGATCCCCGGCTCTAGCCAACGAGCGAGCGGCGCGAGCTTGCAACACCGATGACCGGTCGCAAGTGGATCCCCTTCCTCGGCCTGCTTGTGGCCGCAGCGCTGGTCCTCTCCGGCCTGCACCCGTATGACCGGGGGACCTGGCTCATGGAGGTCGCCCCGATCCTGCTGGCGGCCCCGCTCCTGGTCTGGACCTGGCGTCGCTTTCCACTCACCTCCCTGCTCTACATCCTCATCGCCCTCCACGCCGTCCTCCTGATGGTCGGCGGAGCGTACACCTACGCCCAGGTGCCGCTCGGTTTCTGGATCCAGGATCTCTTCCACCTCGCCCGGAATCCGTACGACCGGCTGGGTCACTTCGCGCAGGGATTCGTCCCGGCGCTGATCGCGCGGGAACTCTTCGTGCGGCTCCGCATCGTGCGGCCGGGGGCGTGGACGGCGATCCTCGCGCTGACCGTCGCGCTCGCCATCAGCCTCAGCTACGAATTGGTCGAATGGGGGGCCGCGGTGTCGCTCGGCCAGGGGGCGGACGCCTTCCTCGGCACCCAGGGGGATCCGTGGGACACGCAGGCGGATATGGGGATGGCATTGGTCGGCGCGCTCGTCGCCGTGCTGGGCTTCGCTGGCATCCACGATCGCCAGCTCGCGAGGGTGCGCTCCTCCCCGGAATAGCCCGCGCACAATGAGGCCCTGCGGGCCAGTATGCGCCCGCAGGGCCTCACTGTTGTTCGTGCTGTGTTGGTCGTTACGGCGCGGTCACCGTGGCCGCGCTGAGCGTCACCGCGGTCTGCGCCAAGGCGCGTCCCGTGAGGGTGGCGCCCGTGTTGAGGACGACGCTGGTCTGCGACAGGATGATCCCCTTCATTTGGGACGTGGTGCCGAGCGTCGCCGAACCGGCGACCTGCCAGAAGACGTTCTTGGCCTGCGCCCCGCCGGCGAGCGTCACGATGGCGGCGTTCCCGACGGTGAGGTTCTGCGCGATCTGGAAGATCCAGACTTCATTGGCGCCGCCCGACAGCGTGACCGCCGACGGGATGGAAACACCGGTGCCCCACTTGTACAGCCCCGGCACCAGGGTCATCCCCTGGATGTTGCCGGCGCCGAGCTCGGTGAAGTCGGGCGAGGAACGCCCGGCCGCATCCGTGTAGGCCGTCTGCATGTTGAGCACGGCGGTGGTCAGGTTGGCCGGGGTCGGCACCGCGTAGTTCGAGGCGTAGACCTTGCCGGTGACGAGAGACGAGGTCGTGAAGCTGGTCGGCGGCGCCGACAGCGCGAACCCGGTGATGAATGAGGCGGCCGCCGGGCTCAAGCCCACGTTGCCGGTGATGGCGGTGACGCCCGTCGTGCTGACCTGGGACTTCGCCAGGATGACGTAGCTGCCGGCGGCACGGAGGTTCACCGGGGCGAGGTTGCCGGAACTGGTGCCATCGCCACAGGCGGCGGTGATCAACGCCGCGGCGGCGAGCAGGAAGGTCGAAGACTTCATTGGACACTCGTTCGAAAGAGACACCGGGCGTCAGAATGGCGCCCGGGGCAGTGCAACAGCTTTGGTACACGTGGGCCTGCGGTACGATCCACACGACACCCCGCAGGCAGCAGCCTGCGGGAAATCGGTGGGACTGCCATGGGAACTACGGGTTGGTCACCGTCGTCGCATTGAGCGTCACGGCGGTCTGCGCTAGGGCGCGACCGAGTATGCTGGACCCGGTGTTGAACGCGATGTTGGTCTTGCAGAGGATGATCCCCTTGAACTGGGAGGTCGTGCCGAGCGTCGCCGCGCCTGCCACCTGCCAGAAGACGTTCTTGGCCTGCGCCCCGCCGGTGAGCGTGATGATCGCGCCATTGCCGACGGTGAGCCCCTGGGCGATCTGGAAGATCCAGACGTCATTGGCGCCGCCCGACAGTGTGACTGCGCTCGGGATCAACACCCCCGTACCCCACTTGTAGAGACCCGGGACGAGCGTCATCCCCTGGATGTTGCCGGCGCCGAGGTTCACGAAGTCAGGAATGGTGCGCCCCGCGGCCGCCGTGTAGGCGTTCTGCATGTCGAGCACCGCGGTCGTCAGGTTCGACGGGGTCGGCACGGCGTAGTTGGCCGCGTAGACCTTCCCAGTGACCTTGGCGGAGGTCGTGAAAGTGGTCGGCGGCGCCGAGAGGGCGAAACCGGTGATGTAAGTCGCCGCGGCCGGGCTGATCCCAAGATCCCCGGTCACCGCGGTGGTGCCGGTGGTGGTGATCGCGGACTTGGCCAGGATGACGTAGTTGATCGCGGTGCCGAGGTTGACCACGGCGGGGCCGGTCACCGGAGTCGCCACCGTCTTGAAGGTCCAGACCTTGGCGGAGGCCAGCGAATCGCCCTGCAGGTCCCGCACCCCGGTGGAGACCGTGGCGGTGTAGACGGTGTTCGCGGCCAGGATCGCATTGGGCGTGAGCGTCGCGGTGGTACCGGCATAGGTCACGACGGCCGGGACGGCGGTGAGGCCGGCCTTCAGCGTGAAGTTGGTCCCGTTGATGGTGGCGAGCGCCATCGTCTCGCTGAACTTCGCGGTGACGGTGGCGTTCCGGATCACGTTGGTCGCCGAGTTCTTCGGACCGAGGGACGTGATGCTCGGCGCCGTCGTGAGCGGATCGGGCGCGGGGTCATTGCCGCAGGCCGCGCTGATGAGCATCGCGCCGGTGAGCAGCAGGATAGTTCGGTTCATTTGGTATCCTTCTGTAAGAGAGGCCTGGCGCCTGAATTCCACCGGGCCGACTGTGTCCACCTGTATCGAGGGTCCGAGTCACCGGCTCAGGGATGGAACCGGACGACCCCCTGCAGATTGGGGCGGGCACCGACCGTGGCGCTCGCGCCCAGATCCCAATGATTGTTCTGCCCCTGGGTCCCGCCGTGCAGCGTCAGCCCGGCGTTCCGCCCGAGCTCCATCCGCGGCCCGACCTGCACCCGCCACGCATCCTCTGAACTGCCGAACAGCGTCATTTCGAGCGGCTCCCACTTGGTCTGTCCCCGCCGGGGGACGAAGGGCGCGAGGGTCACCACGTGGAGGCCTGCCGCCTCCGGAGCGATGAGGACCGATCCCCGATCCGGGGCCATCTCATCGACCAGGATCGAAGGTCCCCGGGGCACGATCGCCAGGGCGGTCATCCGCGCGACCCCTGACGCGCGGGGCACGACACTGCCGGGGACCGGCACGGGCGCGACGCTTCGTATCTCCGAGCGATCGGCCGTCCGACCGTTGGCGGGCGAGACATTGCCGCCCTCAAGGGCGAGCAACGCTCCGGCAAAGCAGAGAGCGGCCAAGATCCTCACGCGCTGCCTCCGCATATCAGATCGAGGTCTTCCGGTGTCCTACCATCCGGAGGAGCCCGTTGATGCCGAGGTGCAGCATCACGTACACCACCAGCGCGATCCCGATCGGGAGGACGAGGATGTTCCCTGCCTCCGTCGACGGGCTCGCCACGATCCCGCGGAACGGCGCGTAGAACGGGTCGGTCACGAGCCGGATGAACTGGACGAACCCGCTGGTCGAATTGGCCGCGATGAGCGCCAGCACCAGCCGGATCCCGAGCAGCGCGTAGACGACGTAGAAGGCGTAGTCGATGAACTGTGACCAGCGCGCCGCCGCCCGGGCCTGCCCCACCACCCGCTCCCCGTGCACGGTGTCGTCCAGCGCCTTGGTCCGCAGGTGCGAAGCCACTTCGGCCACCCGCGCCACGTCCACCGGCGACGCGATCGCGGCCTGCCCGGCGATCTCGGCGTTGACTCGGCCGTCGATCTTCGAGGTCACGGCGGACTGTTGTGCGGCCTGGCGGGCTTCCGCCTCGGCGACTTTGACATCGGTCATCTTCCCTCCTGGAGAGATCGACTTTCCAGACTCCATCTTCGCCCCGAAGACCCCTTTCGCACTATCGCTCGACCGTACTAGTCCACCTGTGTGACACCGCAGCGGAGGGTGGGGTGACCGAGGTCACCCCTGTCGTGGTCAGGCGGCCATCCTGCGGCACGCCTCCGCGCACTTGCGGCATGCCTCCGCGCACGCCTTGCAATGAGCCATATCGTGCGCACTGCATTCCTTGGCACACCAGTCACAGAGCTCTGCGCACAGCTTGCAGAGTTGCTTCGCGAATGGACTGTGCCGCGCGATCGCGTCGGCGCAGAGCCGGCAGAGCGCCGCGCACTCGATGCAACAGGACGGACAGGCGTTGGCACTGGCCTTGCCCACCATATGCGCAAAACAATGACCGCACGCGGTCGCACACTCGTTGCACGCGGCGATGCACTCCTTGGCCTTCTGGTCCAGTTGTTCACTCATGGGTGTTCCTCTGTCGTTCATGGATCATCGCTTCAGTACCATCCGGACGATCGCCACCATTGCGGCGGCGGGTGCGGGAGTCACTCCTTCTTCTGGAGCATCTTGACGATCGCCACCACCAGGAAGACGACCAGGACCACGGCGAGCACCGTCCAGAGCGTGCTCCCACCCATGTAGCTGTTCATGTCGTGCGGCACCGAGCCCTCCAGCGAGGAAGAAGAATTGCCCCTCATCATGGCCCCGAACACTCGCGCAGCACCATCGCCCGTTGGGCCTACTACCGTCTAGGGGACGCTATCTTCACAGTATCCGACCATTTTTGAACGGAGCCCGGAATGATGCCGCAGCTGGAACTGGCCGTCGCGATGCTGGTGGGGATCTACTGGACCTGGGCCGTGGTCGCCGCGCTCCGGACCGGGACGGTCCACTACCGCCAGGCGCGACACAGCCGCGCCGAAGAGCCCAAGACTTACTGGCTCACCGTCGGGTGGTCCTCCGGCCTCGCCATCATCTGCCTCACCGCGGCGGTCCACTTCTGGGAAAGGGTCTCCCGGTGACCGGGCGACGCACGGCGCGGATCCTCTGCGCGCTAGCCCTGGCCCCTTCCGGGCTCGTCGCCCAGTCCCCCCTCACCCGGGCCGACTCCGCCCTGGTCGATCGCATCCTCCTCGCGGAAGATGGGCGCGACTCGACCGCCGCGGCGCTGGTCGAAGGGACGCATCACGCCGAGCCCCGTGTCCAGCTCCTCGCCCGCCGGGCGCTGGCGCGGATCCGGGACTCCCTGTTCACCTCCCGTGACTCCTTCCCTCCCCTCCCCGCCCCGCCGACCTGGCCCGAGCCGGAATGGAAGCCGCGCTATCGCGCCCTCACTCCCCGGGTCGACTGTGCCGCCGTGCGCGCTGGCGTCACCGACAGCAGCTGGATCGTGCGGCTCCGCGCCGCCGACGTCGCCCCCCGCACCTGCACCGACGACGATTCGCTCGACACCACCCTTCGGCGCTGGATCCTCACGCTCCCCCCCACCCCCGGCCCCCGTCGGAACGGCGAGATCACCTGGCACCCCGCCGCGCACGCCATGGTAGCCCTCGCTCGGCTCCGCCCTGCCGAGGGGTACGCGCTGATCGGCCCGCTGGCGCGGCACCCGACCAGGCAAGTGCGGGTGTACGCCGCTCGGGCCGCGGCGATCCTGCAGGACAGCGTCCGGCTGCGGCGCCTCGCCACCGACCCGGACGACAACGTGAAGGAAGCGGCCATCGAAGCGTTGCGCGCACTGACCGGCCACACCGACGACCGGCTCTACCTCGCCGCGCTCCGCGCTCACGGCGCTCAGGCCGTTCGCGCCGCCGCGCTCGCGCTCAAGGGATCACCTGACCCTGAGGTCACCGTAGCCGCCCTCGCGGCGTTCCATAGATGGGTGGGGCACAATATCGCCTCCGCGCGCGACGCCCGACTCGCCCTGCTCGACGCCGCCGGCCGCCCCGCCAGCGAGGATCGTCCTCCCGTCGAGAGGATCACCCTTCCCCGAAGCGCCGTCGCCCTGGCCCTCGGCGCCGACCTCCGGCTCCGGGTCACCCTGGAGACGGGCGGTGTCTTCATCGTCCGCCTCCGCGGCGACGTCGCCCCCATCATGGCCGCGCGCATCCTCGAGCTGGCGCGCCATCGCTACTACGACGGCCTGGTCTGGCAGCGGGTCGAACCTGATTTCGTGATCCAGGGTGGCGGCCCGGGGGCGAACGAGTACGTCGGAGCTCCCCGCTTCCTCCGCGACGAGCTCGGCACCATCCCCCACCCTCGCGGCGCGGTGGGGATGAGCACCCGGGGCCACGACACCGGTGACGCCCAGTGGTTCGTGGACCTCAAGGACAATCCCCGCCTGCAGCGCGACTACACCGTGTTCGGGGAGATCGTGGAAGGGATGGACGTGGTGGACGCGATCCTCGAGGGAGACCGGATCGCGACCATCCGCGAGGTGCGCCCGTAGGAGTGTCGAGGGGCGCGTGCAAGTGGCGAGTGGGCGAGCGAGCGGCGAGCGCGAAAGGAGCCTCATCGCTTGTCGGATTTCCCCCGCTCGTCCCTTGCACTCCGGGTATGATGGACTAGCCCAACGAATCCGTACTTCCTACCTTTACCCTGATTGCTGGCCCCTCGTCCAATCGGCAGGACAGCGGACTTTGGATCCGCGAATGGTGGTTCGAACCCACCGGGGCCAACTTGACTGCAAGGCGCGATAGGCGCGTAAGGCGCGACAGAGGCGATCGGCGTCTATGATCGGGACCGTCCCGAGCACAGCGAGGGACCTAGCTCACCAAGCTAGTTCCCTCGTCGCGTTGCTCCTCGGGACGGCTCCACTTCTATTCGCGATCCACTGCCGCGCCTCCCGCGCCTATCGCGCCTTCGTTCAGTACGTAAGCGCGATCTCCGCCCTGGTATAGATGTACCGCCCATTGAACCCGAACGGGCTCGCCGCGGCCCAGGGGAAGATCCCGAAGCTGTTATTGGCGTCCGCTTTGTCGGGATAGACGTCGAACAGGTTCCGGATCCCGACCGAGAGGTTCATCTGGTCGAACTGGAACCCGGTCTCCACGTCTACCAGCGTCTTCCCGCCATAGGTGTGGCGGCAGGCGTCGCAATATCCCGGCTGCGCCGACGCGAAGCCGCCGTAGTACGACGCGCGCGCCAACGAGTGCCACCGCGCCCGCTGGTACTGCCCGGTGAAGGTGCTCCGCCAGTCGGGGCGCTCATCCTCGGTCGCGATCGCTGTGACCGTGTCGATCAACCCCGTCTCGGCCGAGCCGACGAGCACCGCCGGCAGCCCCCGCACCCGCTCGATCTTGTTCTTCGTGTAGTTGACCGCGGCGCTGAAGTTCCACGACCCGTTGGCCATCGGCACCCGCCAGTCGGCGGTCAGGTCGATGCCGTTGGTCTTGGTGTCCATCCCATTGGTGAAGTACTGCACCCCGCCGACGTTGCCGAACCCGGCCCCCGTGAGGATCGCGCGCGAGACGCTGTCGTCGAAGGTCGCACCCAGCAGGATCCGGTCCTTGATCTTGATGTAGAAGAGGTCGGCGGTGAAGGTCAGGTCGGCCTGGGGCGTCCAGGCGAAACCGCCGCTCAGGTTGACCGAGGTCTCGGGCTTGAGCGCCTGGGCGCCGAGGGCCTGCGAGGCCGGATGGTCCACCGGATAGATCCCGATGTCCGCGGCGATGGGATAGCCGCTGTCCACGTTGAAGATGAAGTTGGTCGTCACCTTGCTGAAGTGGATCTGGGAGAGCCCCGGGGCGCGGAACCCGGTGCTTACCGCGCCCCGCAGGACGAACGGCCGCACCGGCTGCCACCGGAGCGCCAGCTTCCCCGAGACCTTCCCGCCGAAGTCGCTGTAGTGCTCGAAGCGCGCCGCGACGTTGGCGAGCACGCTCGGACTCAAATTCGTCTCGACATCACCATAGAAACCGATGTTGGTGCGGTGCGAGTCCGACGCGTCGCTCGGGCTGAATCCCGCGAACACCTGGGAACCCCCGGGGGCGATCCCGCCCGTGACGGAGGTGTCGCGACCATCGATGTATGAGGCCAGCTCTCCGGCCTGGATCTGGTACCCTTCCCGGCGCCACGCCACGCCGAGGGCGACGTGGACCGGCGCCGGCAACCCCAGGTGCATTTCGCGCGAGGCATTCCCCGCCATGATCAGCTCGTTCCGGCTCACCGTGCCGGCGTCGAACGAGGTCTGGTTCGGGATCCCCGGATCGTCAGGCGTGCCCAGGATCCCGTCCTTCCCCGGCGCGCACGGGGTGTCGAGGCACGGGCCGAGTGACACATTCAGGGTGTTCGAGAGATTGTAGATGAAGTCGTTGTGCCCGAAGGTCCCGCCGAGATCCAGGGCCCAGCCTCCCGTGGCCCCACGCCACCCGCCCGTCGCGCTGTAGTCGGTCACGTCAGGGTGGAATTCGGGGAGGTAGCCGAGCGGGTAGATCGTGGGCCAATTCCGGTCGCCATCACCGTAGCGGCGATAGCCATTGCCCGTGCCGCGGCGGAAGCTGTAGTCACCGAAGGCGTACAGCTCGCTCCCGGAGTTGTTGAGCGGCATCCGGAAGTTGGCCAGCGTCATCACGTCCTTTTCCTGCCCATCGCCCCAGTGGTGGTTGGGCTGGGGGGTGCCGTTCCGCTTGAGGATCACCTGCCCGTCCGCGCTGATCGAGTCCGCCACGCCGGTGCAGCAGGTCTCGTACGGGTCGGCCCAGGCGCGGTTGGTCGGCTGGCGGTCGCGGAACTCCGCGAAGAGTGCCAGCGACCCCTTACCGAGCCCAAGCCCCCACCCCGCATTCACGTCCACCGAGGTCCCGTCATCCGGGAAAGGGCCGGTGATGTAGCGCCCGGCATCGGTGGTCACGAAGGGGGAGAAGACGCCGTCCCGGGTCACGATGTTCACCACGCCGGCAATGGCGTCCGAGCCATATTCGGCCGAGGCACCGTCCCGCAGGACCTCCATCCGGTCGATCGCTCCGGCGGGAATGGTGTTGAGGTCCACGCCGCTCGACCCGGCCGGCATCCCGTAGGCGAAGTTGTTGACCAGCGCCGTCTGGTGCCGCCGCCACCCGTTCAGGAGCACGAGGGAGTGGTCGGGGGAGAGTCCGCGCAGTGTGAAGGGACGCACGATGTCGTTGGCGTCAGTGACCGTCTGTCGCGGGAAGTTGACCGACGGGGCGAGCGACTGCAGGATCTCTGAGGTCTCGGTCGTCCCCTGCGCCTTGATGTCCTCGGAGGTGAAGACATCCACCGGCACCGCCAGCTCATCGGCGGCGGTGTGGCGGGCGCGGGAGCCGATCACCGTGAGGCTCGAGACCTCGATCGGGATGCGGCCGAGCATGATCGTGACGTCCACGGCGTCCCCCGGGGCCATCGTCACGGTGGCGGCCCCGGAGGTGAAGCCGATCCCCCGGGCGCGGAGGATCCGGGACCCGTTGGCGACCCCCCGGAACTCGAATTTCCCGTCCCCCCGGGTCACCGCCCGGCGGGCCGTCCCCTCCAGGGAGACCTGGATCCCCGGCAGGGGGACCCCGGCGCTGTCGGTGGCCACCCCCCGGATGACCCCCCCCTGGGCCTGGGCCCCGGTCGGGAGGAGGATGGCGAAGAGGAACGCGAGGAATGCGCTGACCAGGCGACGGGACATAGGCTGAGACTCCGGCTGGGAGGGGTATCGGAGGGGGAGACTTAAAGGAAGCTCCACCTCCCCGGGGCCCCGTCAAGGGGTGGGGGGACGGTTGACCTAACCCCAATTCCCGGTTTATTTTGCGGGGCTAAGGTATGAGTGAACTCTCCCTGTCCCGCAGCCAGATACTGCTCCTCAGCGGGTCCGCCAACCGGGCCCTGGCCGAGGAGGTAGCGCAGCATCTGGGCCAGCCGCTCTGCAAGGTGACGAGCAAGCGGTTCGCCGACGGGGAGTTGTTCGTC
>JANMWE010000286.1:0-1607 GCA_031393795.1 Gemmatimonadota bacterium | reverse complement strand
TAGTCCTTCAGCAGCCCCATATGGTCGTCCTGGTAGTCGTTCCAGGCGGCGTCGAACTCCTTGAAGGCGCGGCGCTCGCGGCTGGTGAAATCCTCCATGACGGCGAGGCGTTCGTCCTGGTCGCTGGGGACCTCTTCGGGGAAGACGCCGAAGAGCATCTCCAGCAGTTCGAAGGTGTGGTCGGCGCCGATCGCCTTGAGGGCCTCGAGGGTCTGGTAGGGGTAGTTCCCGGCGATCTCTTCGAACCACTTCCGGATCCCGACCGTCTCCGTCTCCCGCACCAGCCAGTCGATACAGTGGACCACCTGTTCGGGCCGGGAGAGCCCGTCGAAGCCGGACCGCTCGTACCTGGGAAAGACGATGTCGTTCACCAGGATCCAGAACTTCTCGGCGTTCTTCTCCGTCAGGATCGCGGCCAGCTCGGGGGACGCGACGCCGCGGGTGCCGGTCCGTCCGGAACCCTTCCCGCTCTTCACGGGGGTCGCGCTCGCCTTACCGCCCTTCTTCGCAGCCACGTGTCGTCGCTCCCCGGTTCGGAGCCAATACTGTCACGGCCCCCCCTCCGAGGCAAGCCCACCCCGCCACCGCCAGAAGAAGTAGACCGGGATCCCCAGCAGGATCAGCCCCGCGCCGATCAGGGCATTTCCGGGGTCGCTCTTGATGGAGCCGATCACCACATAGGCCGACGCGGCCACGAAGAGGGCCACGGTCACCGGGGCGGCAGGGGCCCGGTACCCATCGGGGGCGGGGCGCCGGCGGAGGACGAGCAGGGTCAGCGCGGTCGAGCCGAAGAAGATCCAGTCGGCGAACGTGACATAATCGAGCAGCTGCCCGTAGCGCTTGGTGAACAGGAGCCCCACCGCCCAGAGCCCCTGGAAGGCGATGGCGGTCATCGGGGTCCCCGTCTTCGGGGAAATGCGGGCGAAGCTTTTGAAGAAGAGCCCATCGGCGGCCATCGCCTGGTACACCCGCGGCGAGACGAGGATCACCAGGTCGAGGAAGCCGAAGGTCGAGATGGCGATGCCGGCGGTGATGAAGGTCCGGCCCCAGGGGCCGAGGACCGCGGCCATCGTGTCGCCGGCGGGCGCGGTGCTCAGGGCGAGCCCGGTGTGCCCGAGGGTCCGGAGATAGGCCGCGTTGGCCAGGCAGTAGACGGCAACGACGATCAGCACGCCCAGGAGGAGGGCCCGGGGAAGGGTCGTCTCCGGCTCCCGGATCTCCTCGGCCACGAAGTTGGTCTGCTGCCAGCCGCCGTAGGAGAAGAGGATCGGGACGAGGGCGGAGGCGAAGGCGAGGTACAAGGGGACGGAGTGCGGACTGCGGACTGCGGACTGCGTGGGCTCCGCGACCTGATCCGAGCCGAGGAGTAGGCCGGCACCAATGAGCGTGACGAGCGCCGCGAGCTTGAGGACTGTCAGGACATTGAGCGTCCAGGCGGCCGGGCGGACGCCGGCCATGTTCAACGTGGAAAGCAGTAGCAGTGCGGCGGCGGCGATGGCGGGGATCAAGCTGACCGAGAAGCCGGTGAGCGCCTGCAGGTAGGTGGCAAAGGTCATTGCCACCGCGGCGGCGGCCCCGGTCGCCATGATGAGCAGGAGGGCCCAGCC
>JANMWE010000276.1:0-1824 GCA_031393795.1 Gemmatimonadota bacterium | reverse complement strand
GATCGCGTCGGGAGAGGCCGCCTCGAGCGCGCCACCTGACCGACGCCATAGTTCGTCGAGTTCCTGGCGCGCCCGCCGCAGCACTCCCTGACGATGGTGCTGGGTGTTCCCTTCCAGGAGCGCACGCGCGAGCGAGTCGGCTGCGGCCGGCCGAAGCTCCTTGGGGATCTCCCCGCGGATCTCCTCGAGACCGTCCTCGAGGAAGAACCCGAAGTAGACCCGCTTCCGGGTGATCGCGAGCCCCTGATGCTTCCGTGGGCCGCTCACGATCACTTTCGGGCGCTCCCAAGTGGAGTGGCGCCGCACCTGATCGTGGCTGAGCGTCGTCCCCTCGATGCTCGCGCGGGCGACGCCGAAGCGGTCGGCGAACCAGCGGATGTTCCCCGCCACCGCCCCCCAGCTGCTGGCGAACGAGTTCTTCCCGACGCGAACGTCCTGCCCCTCGGCGGTCCGTTCGTCGATGACCAGCTGGAACGGCATAATCCGCGCGACCAGCTCCCCCCACGCCTCCTGGAGCGCGCGCCCGGCGTAGGGCATCCGCTCCGGGATCGGGAGCTCGAGCGCGCGATAGACCGATGCGGTGCCGAGGGCGATGTCCTCGATCGCCTTCACCAGCACACCGCGTGCGGTGGACCACTCCTCCAGCTTCTCCTCGTCGAAGACGTGCCGGGGAAGCCCGTACACATTGCCGAGCCGGCCACACTTGTTGACCGCATCGGCGAAGACGTTGTACGCCGTGAGGTGGTCGCTCCCCTTCACCATCAGCCCCGCGAGGTCGCGCTCCTCCCGGCACATCCGGTGAAGCGAATCGATGTTGCTGCAGACCGCCACCACCGGCGCCACCTCGGGGCCGGCGTGCACCAGGAGTTCCCCCCATTGGCGATCGACCGGCATCGCTTCGACTTGGCGGCCGTACGGCGTGAGTTTCCCCGCGTCCATCAGACCGCGGGAGGTGAGGGACTGCACCGCTTTCACGTATCCCGCACGATCGAGCGGGACCGGGAGGTCGAGGTCCCGCGCATCGACGCCGATCGCGGCGCAGGTCACCGCCACCCGCTCGGCGTCGCCCGCGAGCTGGAACTCGGGCGGTCCGGGGCGGAGCGATTCGAACACCAGGTCGCGGTCGGAGAGGATGAAGACCTCGCCCCCCGGCACTCTGCCATGCACCCGCCCCGCCATCTGGAGGATCTCGTTGGCGCCGAGGTGCAGACGGTGCAGGACGTTGCGACCGCGATCGACCACGTTGCTGTAGCGCGCGTCGTAGATCACGACCGTATCGAGCCCGCGGATATTGAGCGCCGACTGCCCCGCCGCCGTCATCGCGAGGACGAACGGCTTCACCGCTTCATCTTCGAGGAAGGGGCGGATGACGCGGATCGGTTCGCCACCGTGGTAGAAGGCGGCGGTGAGCTTGGGCCACCGTTCGCCCATTTCCTTGGCGAGCCCCTCGACCTCCGCGCGGGTCGGCACGAACACCGCCACCCCCCGCTTCTCCTTGATGATGCGACGCACTTCCTTGTCGTCGAAAAATTCCTGGGTGCGCTGAGGGACGACCTTGACCTTGGCCTTGAGGGCGGGATCGAAGGCGGTCGACTCGAGCACCTCCGCCGCCTCGAGATAGTTGCGATAGAAGGCGGGATCGACTGTGGCACTCAACCAGATGAAGCGGCAGCCGGCACGCTTGCCGAGCGCCAGGCAGAGCTCCAGCTCGGCGGAGGTCTGGTGGATCTCGTCGACGACGATGGTATCGCGCTTGGTGATGAGGTCGTCCTCGAACCAGCGGCGGGCGATGCCGGTGGTGACGATGACGACATTCCAGGCCGG
>JANMWE010000195.1:0-7751 GCA_031393795.1 Gemmatimonadota bacterium | reverse complement strand
CGGTCCGGGCGGTGCCCCGTTGCAGCACCGTCGTCTGCCCGTTGGCGAGGAAGGTCATCTGGTCGCCCTGGACCGCGGCGGAGAACATGAATCCTTGGCCCTGGGCCAGGAAGGTCCCGACGAGCGCGCGCCCCACCTTGCGGGCGGTGAAGGGGTAGTCCACGCCGTTGGCGGTGATGGTGCCGGTGTAGCTGGCCCCCTGTTTTCGCGTCGAGATGGCGCCACCGTTGCCGCTGAAGGTGCCGACGTACGGGTCGGCCGTTCCGGAGGCGGTGGGCTTGCCTTGGCCCGTCAACGGTGCGCCGAGGGAGATGAGGAACAGGAGTGGGGGCAGGAGGCGCATCGCAGGGCTCCGAGGGGGTGAAATAGGATCGCCCCCAGGAGAGGGGGCGTCAACTCGGATCGTGATGGTCGGTGCGTCGGCGTGCTTCAGGGGGCCGTCAAGGTGAACGTGACAACGATCGAGTAATTGCCAGGTGTATCCACGGCGTAGTTCCACACGCTTTGGAAAAAGAGCGGGACCACAGTGCCCGGCGTGCCGCTCCCGGACCCGATCGTCACGACGCTCCCCGTGACTGCGACGAACGAGCCCACCACAGAGGTGTTCGACCATTGGAGGTCGGCCAGCGGTTTGGTGGTACGCGCCGGGTTGCTCGGATCGGTGTTCACCGCGGTCCAGAAGGTAGCGGCGCTCGATAACCCGACGCTCCAAGGATTATTCGCCTTTACGGTGACAGTCGGTCCGCTCACGAGAGCGTACCCGTTGTCGAAATCCGTCGAGGTCACGGTGCCGAAGGCGGTCGTCGCCGTACCTATGGTCAGGTGATACGGCAGGGTCGGGAGCGTGATCGAGGTCGTGGCGTTGACGCTGCAGGAGCCCGCGGCGCCGATCTCCGTGCAGGTCTGCCCTTGCAGGCTCGCGGGCACCGACATCAGCAAGAGCCCGAGGATGGGCAGCGGCCAGCCGGAGATCCAGCGCAATCGGGTCATGGTGCGCCTCGCACGGCTCGGAAGGTCCCACTCTTGCCGCTAGGCCCCGACTCCGCCCATGAGCCCGAGATCGTATCCGCCACGATCGTTCCAAGGTGGCGGCGCTCACCGCCGAGCTGGGTGGTGACATCGACCGTGGATTCGTCGAGGAAGACGCCGGAGACCCCGCCGTCGAGCAGCGTGGGCGTTCCGCTCCCGTCATCCACCGTCACGGAGAGATGCCCATCGATCGTGCAGCCGCCTGACGTGGTGAGCGAGAGGGTGCCGGCAAGGGTCGCGGCGGGAACACTCTGGGTCGCCGAATAACTCCAGCTGCCCGTCAGATCGGGCGGAGTGCCGCAGACGATCTTGTCGGAGCCACAGCCGACGACAAGGAGCGATCCCAGGGAGAGGGCGAGGAATTTCATCGACGGCGCAGCCCGCCGGTCCCGGCCGCGCCACCGTCGAAGACGCGGGCGGGCCGGAAGCCGAACCTGAGGCGGACGATGGGCAGGTCCTGGCGGTCCGTGATCAGGACCTCCGTGGGCGACTGGAGGGGTCGCAGGCGCTCCTGGGACCCGCTGAGATCGATGGTCACCGTGTAGCGACCTGCCGGCAGCGCGTCGAACACCGCCATCCCGGTGGAGTCGGCGTGCGCGATCCAGGCGGCGCCGGCGCTGTCCGTGGCCACGGCGGCGAGAAGGTTCAGTCGGGTCTGCGGGAATCGCCCCACGGAATCCAGCGCCGGAAGCAGCTGCACGCGGAGGCGTCCCGTCCGGCGGACGGGCAGGTTCCACGTGGTGTGGCCGGGGATCAAGGCGACAGAGGGCGCCATCTGCCCCATTGGGAGCGATCCCTGGTCGACCGCGGGGACGGAGTTGGGTGCCGCCGACTCGTAAAAGCGATACCCGCCATCCGGATTCGTCAGGACCGACAAGGCCCCGCGATGCACGAGCACACCCGCCACCCCCGATTCGTCGGCGTCACGCACGCCATTCCCGTTCCGGTCCTCGAACACGGTGCCGTGCGCCGTCGGGCGCCGGAAGGACGGGAACCCGATGCTATGCTCGAATCGGATCGCCGCGACGATCGGCACCCGCCCCGCGACGGTCTGGCGGTAGGGATTGCGCTCGACGTTGAGGGCCAGCGAAGACTGGCCGGGGAGGGCGATCTCGGTCCCGATGCGGATTGCCGGCCCCCCGGTCGGGGCTCCCTGATACATGTTCAGCCACGCGAACGCGTCGAAGGTCGGGGCGTGCGGCCCGGCGAAGATCCGAAGCTGCGACGCCTGGGCCGAGGCGAAGCCGGTGGTCGCGAGCTGCCCCGTGATCGCCGCGCTCTTGTCGATGCCCCCGTCCAGGGTGAACGCGCCCCGCGCAGTGTATGCGGCGAGTCCACCACGGGCGGAAAGCCGTCCACCGCTCCGGTCGAACGAACCGCCGGTCGGCAGGTTGGCGCTGCGCGACGAGCGCCCGGCGCCGAGCGAAGCGTTGAGGTTCAACCCCTGCACCAGCGTCTGGGCCCCGACGGTCGCCATCAACTCGCCCGAGCCGGTGGTGCCGTTGTTCGCATCGTATTCGCTGACGTGCGAGGAGAGGTCGACGCTCACGGACGACCACTGGCCGAGTCGGAGGCTCGGGCCGACCGAGCCGCCGCGCGACCGGGAGAGGTTGCCCGTGCCGGGGTCATCCTTGGTGGAATACCCGAACATCCGCACCGCCCAGTTCGGTGACAGCTGGCGCCAGAGATTCCCGTTGAGCTCGTCGGTCGCGCGGGCGAAGGCGGCGCTGCCGCCCGGGGCATGCGCCGCGTAAAGGCCGACCTGCCCGTGCGCGCTCCGCTGGTCGAGCTGCGCGGAGAATGCGGCTCCCTGGCCCGACGCGGAGGAGCGCCATCCAGCTTCGGCTCCCAAGGTCATTCCCGCCTTCGGCGTGAACGAGTAACCGAGCCCGGCCGCGTCCAGGGTCCGATTGAACACCAGGCTCTGATCCAAGTGGGTGGTGGTCAGGGTCAGCGACCCCCGCCCCGCCTTCCGTCCCACCTTGAGTCCCAGCTGGTCCCCGCCGGAGCGCCCCGCGAATCGCTCCTGGACGGCGAGCATCCCGATGCTCCAGGGGCCGCGGCTCAAGTCGGCGGAGGCCCCGAGTCCGCCTGCATTCCAGCCCATGAGCGGGGAGAAGGAGTAGCCCGTGCGCCCCGCCGTGACCGCCCACCCGTTCCCGGAGGCGTTCAGGTAACCAGCATCGGCGAAGTAACCGATCCGGCTCATCGCTTCGGGGTTGAAATCGGCACGGTCGATCGTCTGGATGAATCGTCCGTGCAACATGATGGAGCTCGTCAACGGTCCGTTGAGCTGGAAGCCGAAGACCGGGCTCGAGCCCTTCGGATCGCCCGCGGCGGTCGCTACCCCGGCGGAGAGGACGGGGCCGCGTGCCCTGAGCTCGAGCGACGGATCCGGCAACAGTTCGATCGGGATGGTGACGGTGGAGCCGACCCCACCTCCGCTCGCCCGAAAGAGGATCTGCGTCGTGCCCGACGCGGGCGGCGGCGGCGTGTGGACGGTGAAGGCGAGCTGGCGCTGTTCTCCCGGCGCGAGGACGAACACTGGGACGTCCTCCACCCGCCAGCCGGGTACTCCATCGGCGGCCATGCGGAGGGTGTCGGGGCCGTTGCCGAGATTTTGGACGAGCAGGCCCAGCCGGACGGTCTGGCCTGGATAGACGCCGGCTCCCTGACGCGTCGGACGGAGCGCGAGGCGGGTGATCTTGGCGATCTCCAGCTCGACCGAGACGGTCGTGCTGAACGTGCCGTCGCGGAAGGTCACCTGAGCGACCTCGAGCGGTCCGGGGGGGGCCGACGCCGGCATCCGGGCGATGATCGTCGTGGTGCGCTCGACCGCGGGCACGGCCTCGGCGACCGTCCCGTGCTGGCTCGAAAGGACATCAACCTGAGGCGCAGGGTTCACCGCGAAATCGACCGGGTGCGCCCCGAACTGCGCGGGGACCGGCACGGTGATCACCTGGAGGGAGCGGGGTTCCGCCAGTCCGTCGCGTCGGAAGGTCGAGTGCACAGCGGGGGTGATCTCCCCACGAGGCGCGGCCCCAACGCCACCCCCGGCTTCCGGGCCCTTGGTGGCGACGGTGGTGTCGGTCGCTGCGGTCCGAGCCGACGCGCGTCGGGTCAATCCGCGGACCACGCTGCCCACGCGGCCAGCAATGGCGCCCAGCTCGGTGCGAGCCCCCCCGGCGGCCGGCTCCCGCGCAGCCATCGCCACCGCCGAGATCGCGACGGCGGCGACGAGCAGGATTCGGCGCCGGGTCGTCACGGCGTGGTGATCGTCAAGGTGAAGACCACCGTTGCCGTGTAGGTGCCGGCGGCGTCCGTGACCCAGCTCAGCAGGCTGCGGAAGAAGACCGTCGTGGTCCAAGTGTCATTGAGCGGCGGGGTGAGCCGGATCGGCTTCGATTCAATCGTGACGTCGGTCGTGGTGAGGCTGTTCCACGTCGCCAGGTCGCTCCGGCGCCACTGCAGGTCGCTCACCGGCTTGGCCCCCCCGCCCATCGTGGCTGCGGTGGCCCGGATCGACACGATGCTGGTGCGCGTCACCGTCCCCTGCGGCCCCGACCCCTTGGTGGCGTCGACGAGCGCCGAGATCGAGTTCGTTGCAGCGCGCGATCCGGCGTCATAGTCCGCCTCGACCACCACCGGGAAGGTGATGGTGGTGGAGGAGAGTGTCATCTGGTTGTTGATGCTCCCCTGGCCGGCCAGCAGGCACGGCGTGCCGCATGCCAGCAGGGCCGCGAGCAGGGTACGCCGTCCGACGGTCATCGGATCACCAGCGGGGTCTGGCCGACGAGGTCTTCGTCGCTGCCGAAATCGAGCGTCGCGAGGGCGACGTAACTGCCGGGCAGCATCTTGGGCAGCGTCACGCGCATGATCCTCAAGGCCGCGGGCAGTACGGGGACGGGTTCGATCGGGATGGTCGCCACGATGAAGTTGTCCGGCCGCCGGATCTCGATCGACCCGCCGATACTCAGGGGCTGGGTGCCGGTGTTGCGCACCGCGAGGTCCACTGCGTTCGAGTCCCCCGGGGCCGCCTTGGGGGCCTGGACGAACTCGACCATCTCCGCGAGGCGGACCGTCTGGGCCGGCGTATAGTAGACCTTTACGCCGATCCGGGTGAGGTAGCGAACGCCGGTCCGACTCTGGAGCGAGGGCGGCTCGGATTCGACGAAGACGATGCTCCAGCAGGCGCGGGCAGGGAGCGAATCCCGATCCAGGGAGATCCGGACCGGCTGCGCCCCACCGGCGGCGAGCCGGAGCTGGCGGGGGAACACCTGGAGTGCCCGCTCGCATGAGGACGGTGTGGTCCCGGCTGGAAAGAAGCGGTTCTGTCCGTCCTCCGCTCGATCCCAGTCGCCATTCGTGAGATTGAACTGCAACGCCTCTGCTGATCCATTCGAGACCGTGAACACCCCTGTCAGCTGGCTGGACGTCAGCCAGATCTCGGCGTTGTCGACCTGCATCTGGGCGCGGAGCGGTCGCCCGAGAAGGGTCGCCACTGCCAGGATCGCCAGGGTCTTTCGGGTCATCATTGCTCTCCCATATCAGGACGGCTCGGCGGATGCCGAGCCGTCAATTCTGACTAACTCTACCTCAGCCTAGTTCAGGGGACCACGAGCGTGAAGGTCACCGGCAGCGTGTACAGGCCCGGCTCGTCGGTGGCGATGAACCACTTGGTGTTCCACGAGATCGTCGAGGTCCGGCTGCCCTTGCCCGAGCCGAGTACGCTCACACCTGAACCGGTGATCGCCGCGTACGGGGTGCCGCCGGTGATGCTCCAGCCGAGATCGGCGATGGACTTGGTGGTGCCGACCGGGCCGGTCCAGTTCGCCGCGGCGCTGTGGATCGTGGCGCTGGCGGCCTTGTTCGACTTGACCGTGACGGTCATCGCCGCGACGTTCGACACGCCAGCGGGAGCATCGAAGTCCGCTTCGACCGGGTTGGTCAGGGTCGTGGTGATGCTGGACAGCGTCAGCCGCAGGATGGACGGAGCGGTCGCGGACACGGTGTGGATCACCGTGCAGTTGCCCGGGGAGGCGGCGACGTTACAGACCTGGGCTTCGGCCGCGGTAGAGGCACCGACCACGAGGGCCAGACCAGCCGCGAGGGTGACGAGCTTCTTCATTGTGCGAACTCCTTCTAGGGTGCGGGTCGGCCCTCGCGGGCCATGGGGGGTTCTCGTGTCCGGCCAGACAAGTGCAGGGGGCATGCCGCCGCGCAGGCGTCATACTCTTTTACTGTCAAATTCTTGACGGTCGGACGGACAGACAATCTTGTATGAAGTGACTTGTTAAGTCAAGAGTCATAAGTCACACAGTGACAGTGCTTTAAAGAGTGTACGATACCGAAAACTTGCCGATTGCAAAAAGTCACGTAAGATGTTGTTGTATATCATTTTAGATACTGTCGCCGGGTTCCCGCGGCCGTAGAGGCTCGAATTAGATTACCTCCCGATGGGTGTCCCAACTGTCCAGATCTTTGACAGTTTGGGTTAGCGGCCAGTCAACGTTGCATAATAGGACGATACCTCTATCTCACCGAGTGCCGATATGCGCAAGTAGTTGCACCTGTATTTTCCGGTTCCTGCAATGCTCTGCGGTTGCCCGCACCCCCCGTTCCCCCCACCATTCGCGATGCGCCGTTCCCTTTCCCTGCTCTGGACCCTCCCCGCAGTCGCCCTCCTGGCCCTGAGCGGCTCCCGACTGGGATCCCTCCCGGCCATCGGATCCCTCCTCGACCCCTGGGCCGGGATCTGGAGTGTGGCCCGGAATGCCGATCCGGCCGGTGAACAGGTCGCCGCCATCCCCTCCCTCGCCCTTCCGGTCGAAGGATTGGTCGACCAACGCGGCGTTCCACACCTCTTCGCGGCCACCGACCTCGACGCCTGGCGCGCACTCGGCTGGCTGCACGCCCGCGATCGCCTCTTCCAGCTCGACCTCCAGACCCGAGCGGCCGAAGGGACCCTCACCGAATGGGTCGGCCGGCCCGCCCTTCCCCTCGATCGCGAGATGCGCGAGCTCGGCCTCGCCCACCGGGCCGATTCCCTCTGGGCCGCTCTCGACTCCGCCGCCCCCGCCCGACGCGCCCTCGACGCATACGCTGAGGGGGTGAACGCGCGCATCCGGACGCTCGGTTCCCGCGATCTCCCATTCGAGTACCACCTCCTCGGCGTCCGCCCCCGCCCCTGGCGCCCGGAGTACACGCTCTATCTGTACCAGCGAATGACCTACACCCTCAGCTGGCAGGACACCGATCTGGAGCGGGAGGCGATCGCCACGATGGTGGGGGACGCGGCGGCAGCTGCCCTTCTCCCCGCGGAGTCGCCCTTGCAGCAGCCGATCGTGCCGAGCCAAGCGGGACGGTCGCTCTCCTTCCACCTCCCGCCGCCGCGGTCGATGGCCGGACCCCGCAGGGCACCGACCACCGTCGCGACCGCCGCGCTCAACGACCTGCGGCCCGGCTCGAACAACTGGGCGGTCGCGCCACGCCGAACGGCAAGCGGTCACGCATTGCTGGCCGGCGATCCACACCTCGACCTCACCCTCCCCTCGATCTGGTACGAAGCCCAGCTTGTCACCGCCGATGGGATGAGCATCTACGGTGTGACCCTGCCGGGGGAGCCGGCGGTCCTGATCGGGCTCACCCCCGGCGTCGCCTGGAGCTTTACCAATAGTGAGGGGGACTTCGTCGACCACTACCGGGAACAGGTGGACGACCCG
>JANMWE010000184.1:0-2740 GCA_031393795.1 Gemmatimonadota bacterium | reverse complement strand
CCGGCCGCAGTACCACTCGCCCGGCCGGCCCCCCGACACAACCACACCCCCTGTCCCGCCCGAGATCCCACCTCACCCCCGGGCCCCCTCGCGATCCAACCTCACCCCCCGGCCCCCTCTCCCTTACGGGAGAGGGGGAGAACAGCTCGCGTTAATGGGGTGACGGTCGCGGGCGCAGTCCATCCCATGATGGTGTCCTCGAAGGAGGACCATCATGCAGCACCGCAGAATCCATCACGCCGTCCTCCGCGGGCAACGAGTCGATCCCGCGAAACTCGACGCCGCACGGAAGATGCGCCACGCGCCCACCCCGGGCGAAGTGGCCGCGTGGGCCATTCTCAGAGGTCGAAGACTCGAAGGACTGAAATTCCGTCGACAGCAAGTCATCGCTGGATTCATCGTCGACTTCTACTGCGCCGAATTCCGGATCGTCGTCGAGGTCGACGGAGATGTTCACCACTGGGAGGGTGCGCGCGAAGCAGATGCCGCGAGAAGCGTGGCTCTCAATCGACTGGACATCCAAGTCGTTCGGGTCAGGAGCGATGCGGTGTCTGCGGCTTCTCTTCGATCGGCGATCCTGCCGCTCCTGGGACGATCAGCTCCCCCTCTCCCGTAAGGGAGAGGGGGTTGGGGGGTGAGGTCGGATCAATCGCACCAGATCCCCCGCCTTCCCCGTCGCTCCCCATCCAGCCGCGCGGATCCTCGGCACCCCCTGCAGCGCGAACCCCGCCACGGCCAGCGCTTCGAGCACCCGGCCCGCGAAGGTCGCCCCCACGATCACCAGCACCACGCCGAGGTTGAGCGCGACGACGACGAAGACGACCGGCGTGAGTGCACCGCGCGCGTCTCCGGTGGCGTGACGCGGAAGGATCCAATTCGCCACCCCGAACGCCAGCTGCATCGTCCACCCCACCAGCATCATCTCCGCGTGCACCGGGATCAGCGCCGCGAGCGCGGGAAGGCCCAGCGCGTCGCGCGCGAGGATGAGCGCGCCCACGAGCGCTGCGAGAGCAAGCCAGACCAGCGCCGCGCGAACGGCCCACCCCGAGAGGGTCGGCACCTCAGCGCACCTTCACGCGGGGCCAGAGATGCGCCACCCAGAGCCAGACCGCCGCGAGCTGCAATACCGCCGCGAGGAAGAGCCAGGTGCCAGGCGCGCCGCCGCGAGTCACTTCACCCACGATGCGGAGGATCAGTCCCGCGTTGAGCGCGCCCCAGCCGGCCCACGCCAGCCGCACATCCCCGCGCGGGTGCTCCGCGCTCGCGCGCGGGAACATCCAGTGCGCCACGCCGAAGATCAGGTTGCTGAGCCATCCGACGGTGAGCAGGTGCAGGTAGGTCGGATAGGGCAGCGCCGGCGCGCCGGGCCAGGCGAGGAGCGTCCCGGCGATGACCGCGATCGCGGCCCACGCCAGGGCGGTCTTGATGGACCAGCGGGTGACGGTCGGCATGGCTTAGAGGTCGCGGTGTTGAAAGAGGCGGAACGCGGCAGCGAGCGGCCCGGCGGTCCACGCCAAGAGCGCCGTTCCCGCGACCACGGCCCCGATGGCGGAGCCGAAGAAGCGGGCGAAGAGGGCCCCGGTGTAGCCGAGCAGCGCGGCCCGGTCCATCTGCAGCAGGAGCAACACTCGGCCCAGGTCGAAGGGATTGAGCAATGTCAGCGCCAGGAGCGGGCGCTCGAGGGGCCAGCGATCGAAGGTCAGCGTGATCAACAGCAGCACCCCGTCGAAGAAGACCGCCCCGACGAACCAGAGGAGGAGCGCGGTCGCGAGCCCGCGCGCGCGGTCGTCCACCCGCACCGAGATCACCAGCGCGAGCGCCGTCGCCGCGAGGGTCAGCAGCACCCCCACCGCGAAGAGCGCGCCGAGCGGGCGCCAGAGCTGCGGCTCGGGCGCCGCGTGCCAGAGGAAGGGAAGGCCGAGCCCGGCCAGCAGGGCCAGGGTGAGCGGGATCACGAGGCCGAGGTAGAGCGCGGCGAGGAGGGGACGACGACCCACCGGCTGCGCCAGGAGGAAGAGGGCGAAGCCGCGTGACTGATGGAAATACATCGTCCCGAACACGACGCCCACGAGCGGCACGAGCAATAGCACCACGTTGATGAGGCTCAGCACCACCCGTTCCCCTCCGCCACCGAAGCGAAAGAGCGCGTCCGTGAGCAGGAAGAGGACCACCGCGTAGCCCAGGATCGGGCGGGAACGCCGCGCTTCCTTCAACTGGCAGGCGAGGATCCGGAGGAAGGTCCTCATCCGGCCTCCGCCGTCATCAGCGCCGCGAGGCCCCGCTCGAGGTCGGCCCACCCGGTGGCCCGCGCAAGCTCGCGCGCGCTCCCTTCGAAGCGGGTCCGCCCGTCGAGCACGAACACCAGGTGGTCGGCCAGCTCCTCAAGCTCCCCGGCGAGGTGCGAGCTCAGGATCACCGTCACGCCCCGGTCGCGCGCCGCGAGGATGTGGTCCTTGAGGCGCCGGCTTGCGACCGGATCGAGCCCCGCCGTCGGCTCGTCGAGGATCAGGAGGTCGGGGCGAAAGAGGAAGGCGAGCGCGGCGTTGAGTTTCTGCCGAGTCCCCCCCGAGAGGGTCGCCACCTGCTGGTCGAGCGCGGGTGAACCGGCGAACCAGTCGAGTAGCGCCTCGTCCACCGGCCCCGTGGCACCGCGGAGGTCGCGCACCATCGCGACCAGCTCCCGCCCAGTCAAATGCTCGGCGAACCGCGGGGCCTGCGGCATATAACCCAGCCGCGCGCG
>JANMWE010000179.1:0-1662 GCA_031393795.1 Gemmatimonadota bacterium | reverse complement strand
GCGCTGGTGGGGCAGCACCTGCTGACGATGTTCGGCTGGCACGTGGGCCAGAACGTCACCCTGCAGGGGACGATCTTCCCGGGCGACTGGACCTTCACCATCCGCGGCGTCTACACCCCGACCGACAAGTCGATCAGTGAGGACGCCATGATGTTCCACTACGAGTACCTCGACGAGTACATGAAGAAGACCGGTCCCGGTGGCCTCGCCGGCTGGTACATCGTGGAGATCGACCATCCGGACCACGCGGCGCAGGTGGGCACGGCCATCGATGCGATGTTCCGGAGCTCCCCCGACCCCACCAAGACCGGCACCGAGAAGGCGTTCAACGCCTCCTTCGCCACGATGTGGGGGAACGTGTCGCTCCTGATGAACACCATCGGGATGGCGGTGGTCTTCGCCATCCTCCTCGTCACCGCCAATGCGATGATGATGAGCGCGCGCGAGCGGATCCGCGAGGTGGCGGTGCTCAAGACCATCGGCTTCAGCGACGCGCGGCTCTTCGGTCTGGTGATGCTGGAGGCGGGGCTGATCACCGCCATCGGCGCCACGATCGGCCTCGGCGGCGCGAAGCTGCTCTACCGCGCCACCAACTTCAGCGCGATGGGCTTCCTCCCCGGCTTCGACGTGTCGGGCTCCACCCTGCTCGGGGGCGTGGCGATCGCCCTGGTCCTGATGCTCGCGAGCGGGTTCGCGCCCGCCTGGCGCGCGGCCCGCCTCCCGGTGGTCACGGCGCTCCGGAGCGTCGAATGAAGATCCCCCTCATCTACAACTGGCGGAGCCTCCTCGGCCGTCCGGTCTCGACCGCGTTCACGGCGGCGGGGATCGGCCTGGTGGTCGCGGTCTTCATTGGGATGCTGGCGCTCGCCAACGGCTTCGCCACGGCCCTGACCCGCACCGGGTCGGACCAGAACGTCCTCATCATGCGGAAGGGGGCCGACGCCGAGCTCTCGAGCAGCGTCGATCGCGCGTCGGCCAGTGTCATCGCGGCCGATCCCCACGTGGCCCGCGACGCCAGCGGGGCGCCGCTGGTGAGCCCGGAGGTGTACATCGTGATCCCCTTCGGGCGGATCAACGACACGACCCAGATGGCCAACGTCGTGCTCCGGGGGATCAGCGAGCAGGTCTGGAATGTCCGGCAGCACCTCGTGGTCACCGAAGGGCGCCATCCCGCCCCCGGCCAGAACGAGGTCTGTCTCGGCCAGAAGCTCGTGGGGCGCTTCCCCCGCACGGCGGTGGGCGAGGCGATGACGATCGCGGGGCGTCCCTGGACCGTGGTCTGTCATTTCACCGCCGGCGGGTCGTCGTTCGAGTCGGAGGTGTGGGGGATGAACGAGCAGGTGATGCCGGTGATGCGGGGACAGGTATTCCAGTCGGTCACCTTCCGGCTGGCCGACCCGGGGGCCTTCGCCGAGGCGAAGCGGGCGCTCGAGACCGACCAGCGCATCGCCGTGGACGTGCACCGCGAATCGGAGTTCTACGCCCAGCAGAGCGAGCTCCTGGGGACGATCCTCCGTACCTTGGCCTGGCTCATCACCTCGATCATGGCGGTCGGCGCCGTCTTCGGCGCGATCAACACGATGTACGCCGCGGTGGCGAGCCGGTCGTCGGAGATCGCGGTGCTCATCACGCTCGGCTTCCGCCCGCGCAGTATCCTCGCGA
>JANMWE010000155.1:0-3245 GCA_031393795.1 Gemmatimonadota bacterium | reverse complement strand
TCGGCCTTCTTGGTGACCTGGGTGATGGTCTGGGTGGCGCGGTCGCCCAGGGGGAGGATCAGGCGCCCCCCGGGCTTCAGCTGCTCGACCAGCGGCTGCGGGATCGTGGGGCTCGCCGCGGACACCAAGATCACGTCGTACGGCGCCAGCGGGCGCCAGCCGAGGGTGCCGTCGCCAACCACGATCGAGGCGTTGGGGATCTTCGCCTCGCGGAGGGCGTCGCGCGCGCCGAAGGCGAGCTCGATGATCCGCTCCACGCCGATCACGACATCGGAACAGAGGGCGAGGAGACAGGTCTGATACCCCGACCCCGCCCCGACCTCGAGCACCTTCTCCTTCCCCGTGAGCCGCGCCAGTTCGAGCATCCGCGCCTGCACCCAGGGCTGGGAGATCGTCTGGCCTGACCCGATCGGCATCGCCTCGTCCTCGTACGCTCGGTGCCTCAGGCTCTGGGGCACGAAGAGATGGCGGGGCGCGTTGCTCACCGCGCGCAGGACCAGGAGATCCTTGATCCCCTTCTCCTGCAGCGTCTCGACCAGCCGGATACGGTACCCGGCGAACGAGTCCCCCCGCCCTACCGGTCCAGGGCCCATCCACGCACGGTGTCGAGGAGTTTGTAGTTGGTGAGGTCCATATGGAGCGGGGTCACTGAGATATAGCCATCCGCCACTGCCTGGTGGTCGCTCAGCGCGTCGCCGGTCCAGGTGATGGTGCCGCCGCCGATCCAATAGATAGGGCGCCCCCAGGGGTCCTGCATCCGGGCCAGGCTCTCGGAGAAGAAGCGGGAGCCAAGCTGGGTGACTTTGATCCCCTTGATCTCCGTCCCCGGCACCGCCGGCAGGTTGATATTGAGGACGATGTCCTTCGGGAAATCGGTCTGCGACGTTATGCTCTTCACCAGCCGCGCGATCCAGGGGCCCTGACTCTTCAGCGTCTCGAGGTCCTGACCGGCCGAGCTGCTGAACGCGATCCCGGGGCAGCCGAGGGTCACCGCTTCCATCGCGACCGACACGGTGCCCGAGTAGAGGACGTCCTCCCCCATGTTGGGCCCGTGGTTCACGCCGCTGAAGACGAAGTCGGGGCGAGTCTCGAGGAGGGCGCCGAAGGCGAGGAGGACGCAGTCAGTGGGGGTGCCATCGACCTGGAAGGCCCCGTCGGGGCGCCGCATCGGCCGGAGGGGGCGATGGAGGGTGAGGGAGTGGCTGGTGCCGCTCTGTTCACGGTCGGGAGCGACGACGGTCACGTTCGCCACGGTGCGGCACGCCTCGGCGAGGAGCCCGATCCCGGGAGCGAGGATGCCGTCATCGTTGGAGACGAGGATGTGCATGAGAAGAAGATAACAGGCGCGAGAGGCGCGAAAGGCGCTCGAGGGGTGCTCTGCCAGTATCAGGCCGGTGGAGCCGCCTTCCCCTCGAGCCATTCCTGCGGGCCCGCGATTTATCGCGGGCCCTTGCCCGGACCCTTTCCCACGATTGGCCCGCCATGAATGACGGGCACACAGGTGTCCCGAATGAACAACGCCGCCCGGAGGGCGGCTCTCGAATCACCCCTCGATCCCCTCCGGCGCCTTCGGCCTCGGCGGCAGCGTCTTCCCCTGCAGCACCGCCAGCAGCTCCTCCAGCTCCAGCCGGATGTCCTTCGCCGCCTCGGCCGCGAACGACTTCCGCGACTCGGGGCGGAGGAGCCCGGTACGGCGGTACTGGTCGATCTTCTGCCGCGCCCCTTCGATGGTGTACTTCTCGGTGTAGAGGAGGTGCTTCACCAGCATGATGAGCTCCACCTCCCGGCTGCGGTACACCCGGTTGCCCGCCCGGTTCTTCGCCGGATTTAGAAAGCGGAACTGGCTCTCCCAGTAGCGCAGCACGTGCGGCTTCAGGTCCGTGAGGGCACACACCTCGCCGATCGAGAAGAACTCCTGCTGCGGCCGCGGCTGGGGAGTGGTCATCGCCGCACCTCGGTCGTCTGCGGCCGCCCCATCAGCTCGCCGAGCGCCTTCATCGGCGGCTTGTTCTCGAACAGGATGGCGTGCACCTGGGCGCAGACCGGCAATTCCACCCCATGGCGCTTCCCGAGCTCCACAGCCGTGAGCGCCGTATCCGCCCCCTCGGCCACGGTCCTGTGCTTCGTCTTCCAATCGGCCAGTGTGCCACCCTTGCCCACGAATTCTCCCAACTGCCGGTTGCGGCTCAAGGAACCCGTCGTGGTGAGCACCAGGTCGCCCACGCCGGCGAGGCCGGCGAAAGTGCGGGGGTCGGCCCCCATCGCCTCACCGAGCCGGGTGATCTCGGCCAATCCGCGGGTGATGAGCGCGGCGCGCGGGTTGTGGCCGAGCCCGAGCCCTTCGAGCATCCCGGCGGCAACGGCGATGACGTTCTTGAGCGCGCCGCCGAGCTGCACGCCGACCACGTCGGTGCTGGCGTAGACCCGGAAGGTCGGGCTCGCGAACATCTCCTGCACCGCCTTCGCCACCTCCTCGTCCTCGGCCGCTCCCACGACCGCCGTGGGCGCGCCGTGCGCCACTTCTTCGGCAAACGAGGGGCCCGACAAGGCGGCGGGACGGCAGGACGGCAGGGCGTCCGCGATCACTTCGGTCATCAGGTCGAGGGAGACTGGCTCGAGTCCCTTGGTCGCGCTCACGATCGGCGTGCCCGGGCGTACCCCCTCGGCGTGCTTCAGCACGGAGCGGAAGACCTTCGACGGGGCCACCATCACGACGGCGTCCACATCGCCCAGCGCGCCGACCTTCCCCACCGCGGTGACGGAAGCGGGGAGTTCGATCTCAGGGAGGAAGAGAGGATTGTGGCGCTTGGTGTTGATCCCCGCGACGACCTCGGGCTCATAGGCCCAGAGCGTCACGCGCGTCCCCTTCCGCCCGAGATGGGCGGAGAGGGCGGTCCCCCAGGAACCGGCGCCGAGGACGAGGACGTGGGTCATGCGTCGAGTCCCGCGTCAGCGGCGGAGATCGTAAGCGGTCCCGCCGAGGGGCGCGCGCCCGCGCGCGCCCGTGCAGGAATCTCAAGTGGTGACGCGCACGGGCGGCCCGGGGGGCCGCCCCTCGGCTGGATGCGCGCGCCCGCGCGCGCCCGGGCAGGGATCTCAATTGTTGACGCGCACGGGCGGCCCGGGGGGCCGCCCCTCGGCTGGATGCGCGCGCCCGCGCGCGCCCGAATCGAGATCTCAATTGTGAGCGCGAACGGGCGGCCCGGGGGGCCGCCCCTCGGCCAGGCATCGGTGCGTGGGATCTG
>JANMWE010000131.1:0-2475 GCA_031393795.1 Gemmatimonadota bacterium | reverse complement strand
GGCGCGTCGGCCATCTCAGTACGCCTTGGCCCAGACCGCTTCGACGGTGGCCGGCTTGGCGCACCAGAGGCAGGTCGCGGGCTTTTCGGGGGACTGGAACTCCGGATCGGGGAGGACGCGGATCGTCGCCTTGGTCTGCGTCTTGATCTCTGCCTCGCAGGTCGGGCCGCCGCAGAACCCGCCGTAAACGAATCCGCCTCCCCCTTCCCCCGTCATCTTCTCGAGCAGGATCGCCTTGGTGGCGCCGCGGACCGAGTTCGCTTCGCGCCGATCCTTCGCGGACTGCAGCAACGCGGCCTGCATCCGGGTGATCTCCTCGTGCATCCGCACGGCCAGCCCGACGAACGGGAGCGGTTCCTTGTCGCCGCCGGTGCGGCGCTTCATCGTGACGACGCCATTGGTGATGTCGCGCGGGCCGATCTCGAAGCGGAACGGGACCCCGCGGGCCTCCCACTCGTAGTATTTGGCGCCTGGCTTCATCCCGTCACGCCCGTCCAGGTGCACGCGGAGACCGGCGAGCCGAAGCTCCTTGACGATCTCGGCCGACTTGGCCATCACCTGCTCGCGCTCCTCATCCTTCCGCCAGATCGGCACGATCACGATCTGGTACTGCGCCAGGCGCGGCGGACAGATCATCCCATTGTCGTCGCCGTGGGTCATGATCAGGCCGCCGATCATGCGGGTGGAGACCCCCCACGAGGTGCTCCAGACGTGGTCGATCCCGCCGGCCGCCGTCTGGAACGTCACGTCGAACGCCTTGGCGAAGTTCTGGCCGAGGTTGTGGCTGGTGCCGGCCTGGAGGGCGCGGTTGTCCTGCATCAGCGCTTCGGTGGCGTAGGTACGGAGCGCGCCGGCGAACTTCTCGGAGTCGGTCTTGAGGCCGGTGAGCACCGGCATCGCCATCCACTCCTCCATGAAAGTCCGGTACACTCCCAGCATCTGTCGCGTCTCCGCCTCGGCCTCGGCCTCGGTGGCGTGGGCGGTGTGCCCTTCCTGCCAGAGGAACTCGGTGGTGCGGAGGAAGAGGCGGGTGCGCATCTCCCAGCGGACCACGTTGCACCACTGGTTGATGAGGAGCGGGAGGTCGCGGTAGCTCTGGATCCACTTCGCGAACATCGCGTAGATGATCGTCTCGGAGGTCGGACGGATCACCAGGGGCTCCTCGAGCACCTTCCCCCCGCCGATCGTCACCACCGCGACCTCCGGGGCGAACCCTTCGACGTGCTCCGCCTCCTTGGAGAGGAAGCTCTGCGGGATGAAGAGGGGGAAGTAGGCGTTCTGGTGTCCCGTGGCCTTGAACATCCCGTCGAGGGCCTTCTGCATCTCCTCCCAGATGGCATAGCCGTTGGGACGGATGACCATGCAGCCGCGCACCGGGCTGTAATCGGCCAGCTCGGCCTTCGCGATCAGCTCGTTGTACCAGGCGCTGAAGTCGGCGGCGCGGGTGGTGAGGGCCTTCTCGTCTGCCATGTCGACCTGCGTGAGCGGTGAGCGGTAAGCGGTGAGCGGGCCCTAGTGGCCAGCGCCCAACATCATCCGGATCGAGTCAACGGCCTTCTGGAGCGGGACCGCGTGCTGGGCCTTGGTTTGAAGGTCCTTCACCTGCAGGTCGTCGGCACCGATGGTGACGATGAGGCGTGCGTTCCGCGCCTTGGCGATGTCCTGCTGCTTGGAGAGCGTCTGGGCGCCGAGGGCGAACTCCGCACGGATCCCGGCGTCGCGGAGTTCGTGCGTGAGCTGGAGCGCCGCAGGCATCCGTTCTGCGCTTTCGGTCGCGACGAAGACATCGATGCTCCCGGCGTAGGTGGGGAGCTTCCCCTTCTCCTTGAGCAACTCGCCGAGGACCACGTCGCCCATCCCGAAGCCTACGGCGGGGAGCTCGACGCCGCCCATCGCGCCGGTGAGCTTGTCGTAACGACCACCCCCGCAGATAGCCCTCAGGGAGCGGCTAGCGTCAAACAATTCGAAAACAGTACTGGTGTAGTAGTCGAGGCCCCTCACAATACTGAGATCAATCTCGACGAATCCACCGAGTCCCATATGATCTAGCGACTTCACCACCCGCTCGAGAAAGACCGCCTCAAGCACATCCATCGACCAGATTGCGAGCTTGTGTTTCGAGTCAGCAAGAACACGCCGAATGCCAGCAAGATCCTTGAGCGCAACAACCTCGAACACACCATCAACCGCTTCAGTCGTCAGACCTGCCTCGCTCAGGGAGCGCCGCGCATCGTCCGGTTTCGTTCGCGCAATCTTGTCGATTACGGCGAACGCGGACGGCAGCTGAGCCTCCAGTACACCAACCGACCGGAGGAGAGCGACCAAAAGCTCCCTGTCGCTCAGCCGCACCCGCACATCCTTCTCCGTCAGCCCGAACGCTCGCATCACATCGATGGACAACGCGATGACCTCGGCGTCCCCCAATGGTCCGGGCTCGCCGATCAGGTCGCAGTTGAGCTGGAAATGCTCCCGGAG
>JANMWE010000103.1:0-6153 GCA_031393795.1 Gemmatimonadota bacterium | reverse complement strand
CCTCCCCGAACTCCGCCGTGCCCTCGCCGAGGGGAATGGTGCCGTGCTGCAAGCGCCTCCGGGTGCGGGCAAGACCACCCGCGTCCCGCTCGCGCTGTTGGACGAGCCCTGGCTCGCTGGAAAGAAGATCGTGATGCTGGAACCTCGGCGGCTCGCGGCGCGGATGGCGGCAGGGTATATGGGCGGACAGGCGGAAGGGCGGACAGGCGGACTGGTCGGATATCGCATCCGACGCGATACGAGAGTCTCGCGTGATACCCGGATCGAGGTGGTCACCGAAGGGGTCCTCACTCGGATCCTTCGCTCTGATCCCGCGCTCGAAGCGTACGGCCTCGTCATCCTCGACGAATTCCACGAGCGCTCCCTTCCCGGTGACCTCGGCCTCGCCCTGACGCTGCAGGCGCGCGCCCTCCTCCGTCCCGACCTCCGGATCCTGGTGATGTCGGCCACCCTCGATGGGGCACCGATCGCCAAGCTGCTGGGCGACGCCCCCATCGTGACCAGTGAAGGACGTTCCTGGCCGGTGGAGACGAAATGGATCGCTCGTCCCAAGGAACAGCGCGTCGAAGCGGCCGTGGCGGGCGCGGTGCGGCGGGCGCTCGATGAGGTGCCGGAAGGAGACGTCCTCGCCTTCCTCCCTGGCGCGCGGGAGATCCGGGCGGCCCAGGGAATGTTGAGCGCGCTGCCCGAGCGGATCGACGTCGTTGCTCTCTTCGGCGATCTCAAGCAGGCCGAACAGGACGAGGCGGTGCGGCCCGCGCCCGCAGGCCGCCGGAAGGTGGTGCTCGCGACGAGCATCGCCGAGACGAGCCTCACGATCGAAGGAGTGCGGATCGTGGTGGACGGCGGGATGTCCCGCGTGCCGAAGTTCTCGCCCCGGATCGGGATGACGCGGCTCACCACGGTGCGCGTCTCCCGCGCCAGCGCCGACCAGCGGCGTGGCCGCGCGGGGCGACTCGGGCCGGGTGTCTGCTACCGGTGCTGGGACCAGAATGAAGAGCGTGGACTCGTCCCCCGTGGCACCCCGGAGATCCTCGAAGCCGACCTGGCGCCCCTCGCGCTCGATCTGGCGGTGCAAGGCGCCGCACCGAGCGAGTTGCCCTGGCTCGACGCGCCTCCGGCTGCAGCGTATGCCCAAGCAGTGGAGCTCCTCATCGAACTTGGGGCCCTCGAGAAGACAACGCCCAACACGCAACACGCAACACGGGTCACTCCCCACGGTCGCGAGATGGCCGAGTTCGGCGTCCATCCGAGGCTGGCGCACATGCTGCTGAAGGCGGGACCCGATGCGCGTACCGCCGCCGACCTCGCCGCTCTCCTCGGCGAGCGCGACATCCTCCGCGGCGAAGGGGGCCCGCCAGATCCAGACCTGACCCTTCGACTGGAAGCGCTGGCCGGTCAGCGCTCCGCCAACGTCGATGAAGGAGGCCTTCATCGTGTGCGACAGGAGGCCCGCGCCCTCGTCGAGCAGCTGGGTCTGAAAGACTTCGCACCTCGCACTTCGCACCTCGCACTCTCTCTACTTGCCCTCGCCTATCCCGATCGGATCGGCAAGCGCCGCCCCGGCCAGGAAGGCCGCTTTCTCCTCCGGAACGGGCTCGGCGTCTTCACCACCGCTCCCTCTCTCTCGCGCGCCGAGTGGATCGTCGCGACCGAACTCGACGGCGACCCGAAGGAGAGCAAGATCTACCTCGGCGCGGCCCTCGACGGAGCAGAGGTGCTGGAGTTGTATGCGGACCAGATCGAACGGTTCGACGAGGTGACCTGGGACATCGGCGAGGAGAAGGTCGTGGCCAAGCGGATCGAGCGGCTCGGCGCGATCGTGCTGTCGGAGAAGTCGGTCAAAGACCCCGATCCGCAAGCCGTATCGGAGGCCGTTGCGGCCGCGTTAGCGCGGCAAGGTCTCACCCTCCTCCCGTGGCGGGATGACGCCCTCGAACTCCGCGCTCGGCTCGCCTTCCTGCACACCATCGACCCTGCCTGGCCCGACGCGAGCGACTCTGCCCTTCAGGCGCGCGCCGACGAGTGGCTGGCACCTCATCTGGTCGAGATCCGGAAGAAGGGGGACCTCGCCAAGCTCGACCTCGCTCGGCTCATCGGCGAGATGCTCACCTGGGAACAACGGAAGAAGCTCGACGAGCTCGCGCCGACGCATCTCGAGGTACCGAGCGGGTCCCGGATCAGGGTCGATTACACCGACCCGAAGGCGCCGGTGCTGGCGGTGAAGCTGCAGGAGGTGTTCGGCTGGCTCGATACGCCACGATTGGGAGGCGGAAAGGTGCCGGTCACTCTTCACCTCCTGAGTCCCGCGCAGCGGCCGGTGCAGGTCACCAAGGATCTCGCTAACTTCTGGAAGAACGGCTACTTCGAAGTGCGAAAGGACCTGCGGGGGCGGTATCCCAAGCATCCGTGGCCCGAGGATCCGCTCACGGCACCGGCGACGAAGCGGGCCAAGCCACGGAACAAGTGACCGGAGGCTCCCCCTCTCCCGCAAGGGAGAGGGGGTCGGGGGGTGAGGTCTTGAAGGAGAGGGGGTCGGGGGGTGAGGCGGAAACCGGCTGGGAGGCCTGCGGATGAGCACCTTGATCGAAGCCTGCGTCGACTCCGTCGCTTCCGCTCTCGCCGCCCAGGACGGTGGCGCCGACCGGATCGAGCTCTGTGACGCCCTGGTCGAAGGGGGGCTCACGCCGAGCGCGGGAAAGATCGCGCTCTGCTGTGAACGGCTGAAGATCCCGGTGATAGTGCTGATCCGTTCGCGGGGCGGGGATTTCCTATACGGCGACACTGATACTGAACTGATGGTCCGCGACATCGCGGTCGCCAAAGAGCTCGGCGCCAAGGGGGTCGCGATCGGGGCGCTGCGCGCGGACGGCACGATCGACGAAGTCCGGGTCTCTACCTTGATCGCCGCCGCGCGGCCGATGGAGGTGGTGTTCCATCGCGCCTTCGATGGCACCCCCGACCCGTTCGCCGCGCTCGAGACGCTCGTGAAGCTGGGCGTCGACCGGGTCCTCACCAGCGGGCAAGGGAAGACTGCGGTCGACGGGATCCTCGTGCTCGAGGCCCTCGTGACCGCGGCCAAGGGTCGGATCGCGATCCTCGCCGGAGGTGGTATCGACGAAACGAACGCCTCCCGCCTCGTGACCGCGGCGAGGGTGCATGAGCTGCATATCCGCGGGACGACCGCGGTCGTGAGCGAGATGACCTACAAGCGCCCCGGCTTCGACCTCACCAAGCCGTTGATGCCCGACAATCTCCGCGCGGTTACGGACGCGAGGCGGGTAAGGGCGGTGGTGGAGGCGATCGGAAGCTGACGAGCTCACGAGCTGATGAGCGGGCTGATGGGCTCACGAGCTGATGAGGATGCGGCCGTTTTCGCTCGTCAGCGCATCAGCTCGTCAGCCCCCTCGTACGCTCATCAGCTCGTAAGCTCCTATCGGTGGAAGTTCACAAGCGGTATCCACCGGAAGATCCCGTACGCGTCCCCGCGTGGTCATCCGGGCAATGAAACGGGGCCCCACTCGGAGCCCCGTCCACCTGTCAGCCGGTCCACCTGTCAGCCTGCTACGGCCGCATGAACGCCGCACCCACCTGCTGGGCCCGCATCGTGGCGTAGAGCCCCGTGGGCTGGAGGCGTGCATTGACCACGAGGTTGGCCTTCAGCTCCTCGTACACCGCCGTCTTTTCCTGATGGGTCCACTTGGCGATCTGATTGGCCAGGAAGTGGGTGGCCTGGTTGCAGCAGGGGAAGGTGAACCCCTTGGCTGCAAGCCCGGTGATCGTGATGTTGGCCATCCACGCCATGTCCGGGTGTCCGTCCGGGAGGGTGAGGAAAGGGTTCCGCGTGGCCTTCTTCCCGGTGATCGGGTCCTTGACCTTGAGCTTCTTGCCGAGCTCATACTTGGACCAGATCGCGTCGTTGTAGGCGCACGCGATGGCGGCGTGACGGATCACCACCGCGACGTTCACATCCCCGTCGGCGGCGCCCAGCACCTTCTTGCACCCGTCCATGAAGGCATAGGCGTTCCAGAAGAGGTCTCCCTCGCCGATCTCCGGACCGTCGATGACCGCCTTGTACTTGGCATTGCCGAGGGTGGTGGCCCAGGTGTCGTCCCACTGCATCGCCTGCGCCTGTCCCGGGAGGACGGGCGTCCCGCCTGTCACGGCGGGCGGGGTGGGTGTGGCGACCGCCTGGGCCGCGGCGATGAATGGATCGGCCGCGGCCGCGGCGAGCACCACCCCGGAAGCGGCGATGCGGGCAAGGAATTCCCGGCGTTCGGTCACTTGGTCCCCTCGGTCTTCATCCGTTCCTTGATGCGCGCCAGGCTCTCCTTGAGCTCCGCCGCGATGATATCGGCCTTCCTGGAGACATCCGCCATCACATCCTGCGCCTGATCCCCCGCCTTCCCCGCGCGGGCCTTCAGTTCGTCGATCTTTCCTTCAAGGCGGGTCAGTTCCTCCCGTGCCTCGGACTTGGCCAGGTGCGCCTGCACGCGCAGTTCATCGCGCTTCTGTTCGAGGTCCTTCATCGTGTCCTGCCACTTCGCTTTCCAGTCGGTCATACCGATCTCCGGTTCAGGGAACGCCTTAAGCCTACCCTGCCGCCCGTGAGGGGCAAGCGGAGCCCTTTAAAATCCGAATTTCCCCGGCGTCCCGCTCAGCCCCAATTCCCCATCCGCGATCTGCTGCGCGAAGTCCCACGGTGCGCCCCCGCTCCGGTTGGTCAGCACGATGACGGCCACCTTCTGGTCGGGATACATCACGTACCCGTTGGTGAAGCCGCGCGTCTCGCCGTGGTGCGACAGCCGCCGGAGCCCACGGTCAGTGTCGACGAACCACCCCATTCCATACGGCGCAGCCGACCCATTGCTCAGTGTGGCCGGGGTCCACGCCCGCTCCTGCAGTTCGGCGTCAGGAAGGGGTGCGGTCCAGAGCGCCTGGACCCACTTGGCGAGGTCATTCACGTTGGTGTAGACGCCGCCGTCGCCCAGCACCGCGCTGGTGTTGCTCTGGTCGGTCCGGATCCACTTCCCGTCCTTCTCCGAGCTGCCGTAAGCGCGGTGCGGCACGGTGTCGACCCCTTCGACGTGGGCCACGGTGCCGTTCATGCCGAGCGGCGCGAAGATCCGGTCGTGCAGAAAGGTCGCGAACGGCTTGCCGCTCGCCCGCTCGACGGTGAGCGCGAGGAGGGCGTACCCCGAATTGCTGTAGCGGTACTTGTCCCCCGGGGCGAAATAGAGCGAGTCTGCCCGCGCCACGAGACTCGGCACGTCGGCGTCGTGCATCGGCGGGGCGCTCTCGGGGACGAAATCCTCATAGTCCCAGATCCCCGAGGTGTGGGTCAGGAGATGCCGCAGCTCGATCCCGTGGGCGTACTCCCGCATCCCCACGATCCGGTCGGTGATGGGATCGTCGAGCGAGAGCTGGCCGTCGTGCGCCAGGAGTAGGATCGCGGTGGCGGTGAACTGCTTGGTGAGCGACGCCAGCCGGAAATCCGACTCCGCCGTCACCGGCGCACCGTTCGTGACATCAGCGAGGCCGTAGGTGTGGATCGTCACGGTGGTGTCGTGCACCACGAGCACCGCCGCTCCCGGGGCACCTGGTACGGCATAGGCCGCAAAGAGGGAGTCCATCTGCGCTCCGGTCATCGGCTGGGGTCGGGAGCAGGCACTGGTGAGCACGAGCGGGAGTACTTCACACCACGAAGACACGAAGGTCACGAAGTGGACCAGGCGCAGCTTCGGAAGGAACATTCTCATGTGACCCTTTGGTGGAGTGAGCTGCCGGCCAGTCCGACCTTCGTGGGCTTCGTGCCTTCGCGGTGCGCCTTCGATCGTGCCTTAGAGGAGGGCTGAGCATTGGATCGCCGCATTCTCAGCGAATCGTGTCGGTCGAAGTACGGTCGCGTCCAGGCTCTGGAATGCCCCGTCAACGATCAATTCGCTCAGCAGCTGGCCTTCGGCCAGGGAATGCATCACGCCGTGGCCACTATTGCCGCTGGCGGTGTAGACGTTCGTGGCCCCGTGGACGCGGCCGAGCAGGGCGTGTTTGTCCGGGGACATCTCATACAGCCCCGCCCAGCATCCGAGCCGGTCGACCGGGACATCGCGGAGGACGGGGATCCGTGCGTGCGCCATCATGGTCACCTCGCGT
>JANMWE010000094.1:0-5580 GCA_031393795.1 Gemmatimonadota bacterium | reverse complement strand
CTCTGACCATTGCACCCGGTGAACGCGGTGCCGGTGATCGTGACATCGGCCTTCGACCAGATGTCGCCGTTGAAGGTGCCGCCGGTGAGGGTGATGCCGGCGCCCGCCAGGATGTTCCCGACGAAGTTCGAGGTCGTCATCGTCGCCGCTTCGGCGACCCACCAGGTGATGTTGCAGGCCTGCGCGCCGTTGGCGAGCACGACCGAGAAGTTGGTCCCGGTCAGCGCGCCGGTGCCCAGCGTCCCGATCTTGAAGCTCCACAGGGCGTTGGACGGTCCGTCGAGGGTCAACGTGCCCGTTAGTGCCGCTGCGGCCGGGAAGCAATAGGCCCCCGGGGCGAGCGTGACGCCGGCGAGGGTACCGCTCAGCGTAGTGCAGACATCGGTCGGCTGCGGCGCCAGTGCCGCGTATGTGGCGAGGAAGCCATTGTAGGCCGCGATCGAACCGTTGGTGCCGACGTCGCTCGATCCGATGACCGGGCAGCTGGTCAACGTGATGGAACCGGTCGGGGTGGCCTGGAAGGTGCCGACATTGCCGGTGATGGTGCCATCGGTACAGGTCACGGCGGCGTTGGCGAGAACGGAATAGCCGGAAGCAGCTGCCTTGGAGGCGAAGAGGCCTTCGGTCGGCGCGCTGGTGCTGGAGGGGGCCGTCGGGTCATTGCTGCACGCCGCGGAGAGGAACGCCAGCGAGAGCACGAAGGCGGTCGCAAAGCGGGTTGGAACGTTCTGCTTGAACATTGGTATGCCTTGGTGGGGACTCATCTTCAGGGATAGAACAGCAGGGGCCGCCGGGTGCGGACTGCCGCACCCGACGGACCCTTTCGTGACTGCTTACGGCCTGCGCGGTGCGACGAGGTACGGGTCCGCGACCAGGAGCCGGAACTGGCTGCGCCGGTTCGCGATGTTCGCGGAGGCATTCTGGTCCATATCCAGCGGACCCGCGACCCGGAGCTGGCCTTCGCCCTTGGTCTCGATCTCGATCCGGACCGGAGCGACGCCACGACCGACCAGGTACGCCTTGGTCGCTTCGGCACGACGGAGTCCGAGCGCCATGTTGTAGCCGGAATCGCCGGGCTGGCTGGCAAAGCCGGTGACCACGATCCGCATCTCCGGATTGTCCTTGAAGATGGGAAGCTTCGCGTCCAGGATCTCCTTCGACTCAGGGGACAGCTCAGTGCTGTTCCGGGTGAAGAGGATCATCTCCTGCATGGTCGCCAGGGCCGCGGCCGAGGACGCCGCGCCCGGATTCACGTACACCGGACGGCCCAGCGAATCGCGGAGCGCCTGATAGTTGGCCGCGATCGCCCGGAGGCGCGCGGTCTCCTCGGCACTGACCGAGTCATAGTGCGTCGGCGCCGGCACGGCGTCGGCGGTGCGGTACACCGTGGTCAGCTTGACCCCGGGGGAGCGGTACACGGCCAACCCGAAGTGCAGGGACTTGTTGTTCCCGCCCAGGTTGGACATGTGGCTGTAGATCCCGTCGACCCGGAGCGCGACCGCGTCCGAGAGGCCCAGCTTGATCCCGAGCAGGCCCTGATAGCCATAGCTCTCGAAGAAGTGGGTGTCCGCGTGATCGATACCCGCGCCCGCGAGGAGCGAGATCCGGTGCCCGATCCTGAGCGGCACGAAGGTGAGGCGTGCGGTCTGGCTGGAGGTGTTGACGTCGGCCCGCCCGAGGGTCCGGGTGGCCTTGCCGCCGTCCACTTCGAACTCGGCGGAGAGCCGCGGGAAAATGAAGGCTCCCACTCGGCCGCCGGCGCCGAAGTTGCTGTTCATGCCGAGGCTGTTGTCGTAGCTGCTGCGAGTGCCGAAGGCGCCGAATTCGACAGTCCCTCGCTGTTGCGCGGCGACGGGGGCAGCGCTGACCAGCGCCGCGAGACCGGCCGCGAGAATGATTCGAGTGTACATGTGGATCTCCTTGAGTGTTCCGAGGGCGGCTGACCGGCCCGCCGTGATCTAGAGGTGCTGGGCCCGGACATTCGTCCGGACCCGGCGACCCGCCGAATTACGGCAGGGTGATCGTGTTATTGGTCCCGAGGGACACGGAGCCGTTCCGGGCCAGCGCGCGCCCGATCAGGTTGGCCGTATCCACCAGGGTGACGCTGGTCAGGACGACCACGTTGCCCTTCCACTGCGACGCCGTACCGAGGGTGGCGGAGCTGCCCACCTGCCAGTACACGTTCTTCGCCTGGGCGCCATTGATCAGGACCACATCGCCCGCGGTGACCAGTGAGGTCCCCGCCTGGAAGACGAAGAGTGCATTCGGATCGCCGCCGCCATCGAGGGTCAGCGCGCCGGTGACCGCGATGCCGCTGGCGGTGCAGTAAACGCCGGCCGCCTTGGTGGTGCCGCCGAGGTCGGCGACGATCGCGTTGGCCGGCGGGCACGGAAGCCCGGCGAGAGTGTTGTAGAGCGTGGTGAGGTCATTCTGGGCGTTGAGCGCCGTGGCGTCGGCCAGGTGCTGCACGCCGGTGATGACGCAGGGCGGGAAGCCGGTGACCGTGCTCCCGGGGCTGATGGCGATATCGGCGCTGATGAGTCCACCGGTGATGCAGGTGAACGAGAGGCCGGCCATGATGCCGTAGGGTGAGACCAGACCGAGCGGGATGACCGGCCCGGCGGAGGTGACGACCACCGTGGCGGTGCCGAAGATCGAACCGCTGGTGGCGCGGACCGTGTTGGCGAAGGTCCCCGCGACCCCTCCGGCGGTGAAGAGGCCGCTGGCGTTGATGCTGCCACCGCTGTTGGTGACCGACCAGACGGGGGTGATCGGGACGATGTTGTTGCCGGCGTCACGACCGACCGCGGTGAACTGCTGGGTCGCGGCGGTGAGCAGGGTGTCGGGGTTCGGGGTGACCGTGATGGTCGCCAGGACGCCGATGATCACCGTGACGTTGGCGGTGCCGGACATCCCGCCGCTGGCCGCCTGGACCGTGGCGGTATAGACGCCTGGGGTGTTGCCGGCGGTGAAGAACCCACTGGCATTGATGCTGCCGCCTCCGGCGATGACCGACCAGACCGGCGTGATGCTGACCGGAACGCCGTCCGCGTCCGACCCGACCGCGGTGAACTGCTGGGTGGCCCCGACGGCGAGCGTGACGTTCGGAGTGACGGTGATCAGGGCAAGGGCGCCGGGATCGGTGGGAGTATGCACGTCACACCCGAGCGACAGGACGACGACACAGGTGAGTGCAAGCGCCATACGCGCGAAGAGCCCAGGTGGGGCCAGCGTGCGGGAGGTGTGGTCATTCATAAGACTTGGCATGGTTTCCTCTGACCTGCATTGATGTGGATCCAACTGCATTGGCTGCATCGTGATCTCGCGTAAAGAACATGGAGATCCTCGACAGCGAAGGTACCGGTCGGGACGTCCACGCCCTATCGCCCGAACGGGTGAAAATCGAGGCACAGCCCTAGGGATGAGCCTTCCGCGGCCGCGCTCACCCGAAAGGATTAGCGCGTCTCCTCCCGCAGATCGCCACGGCGCGGCCTACCCCGGGAACTCGGGGTGGTCGCGGAGGGGAGACCGGTCCAGAACTGTGTGGTAGGTGGTCGACTGCGAAGATGCGCCGACCGGGTCGGCGCGGGTGGGGCAGATGGTGAGCTACTCGACCTCGGCCGGCGGGCGGCCGTTGCCGTTGTGGGCGTCGTCATCGGCCACGGAGAGCGCGGCGGTGATCGAGTACCCTGCATCGAGCGCCGTCAGGGCCGCTTCGAGTTTCTTGTTCACGTCCCGATGCTGGTCCGGGTTGTCCGACACCACGAGGATATGGGTGACCTCTTCCTCGTGGACGAAGCGCCCCTCCCAGGTGTGAGCCCGGCTCTTGGCGTCCGTATGTTCGTGGTCCAGCAGCGCCTGGATCTCTGCCAGGCGGCTCTCGGGCTGGGGCGGGCTGATCTGATAGCCGTAGGCCCACATCTTCGTATGTGCTGCACCGTTCGTTTGCTGTTTCATAGTTTCCTCATTCCAACACTATCGCTCATCGCGCCCCGGGGCCATCGCTCGATTAGCTGACGCACGGGCGAGTGGCGGAACGGCGGATCGCGGCATCGGGTATCTGCATTCAGACGGTCGGATGGTCGCGCCCCTGCGTATGGGCCTCGACCATCCAGAGCCACTTGTCGATCCCGCGGGAGACCTCGGTACAGATATCCGCACTGTCCTGGTCTCCCCACTCGCTGGTCTCGCCGATCGCCCGGCGGATGCGCGTCCCGAACTGGGCCAGCGCGGCACCCAACGCGACCACATGCTCAGCGCCGTCGACCGCGTCGACCGGATACTCCTTCAGCTCCGAGCGCTTGGCCGCCATCCGCACCGTCCCGTGCGCCACCCCGCCCACCTGGACCACCCGCTCGGCGATGAGATCGACGTACTCCTCGGTCGACGCGTGGATCGCGTCGAAGAGAAGGTGCAGGGGGCTGAACTGCGCCCCCTTCACGTTCCAATGGGCCTGCTTGACCTGCGCGCTCAGGTCGATCACATCGGCCAGTCGCTGATCCAGCAGGTCGATGACCCGCGCGCGGATACCCACCCCCAGGTCATTCTGGGTCTCGTAGGCGATCTCCTGCGTGGTGGTCACAGGATCCACTTGCGCGGCGGGACCAGCAACAGGAGCGATCCGACCACGATCGCGCCGACACCGGCCCAGATCGGGATGTTCACCGTCCGGTGATCCTGCACCGTGATCCCGATGTCACCGATCTGCGCCGTGTGGCTGTCCTCGGTATAGCTGAACTTGCCATAGACGAGCGCGGCGATGCCCGCGGCGATCAGCAGCAACGCCCCGAATCGTGACCGACCGGGTGTCCCGTTCGCGGCGGCCATCAGAGGACCTTCCGGCCCTGGATCACGCGCACCAGGACCACGATGATGGCGATCACGAGGAGGATGTGGATCAGGCCCCCCAGCGTGTACGACGTGAGCAGACCCAGGGCCCAGAGAATGACGAGGATGACGGCGATGGTGAGCATCGAAAGGACCTTGTACGGCGTAAGAGGAGCGTCCGCCGGCGCCGGGAAGCTCGTCGAGCCTGTACCGCGAAGCGGCACCCGGCGTACAGCTGTGGCGGACCCGTGGAGATTAGCCTCGGGTCGCGGCGCCGGATATCGCGCAAAGGGGTGATTTTGGGGGGAGGAGCGAGGTACTACCGGGGAGGGAGGCCGTCGGTGCCCTCAGGACGCCGCGGCCTCCTCACGATGCGCGTAGGCGGCGATCTGGAGCCTAGTGTGGAGCATCAGCTTCTCCATGATGTTCCGGACGTGGCTCTTGACGGTGTGGGTCGCGATGTGCAGCCGGCTCGCGATCTCCTTGTTGCCGAGCCCCTCGGCGATGAGGGTGATCACCTGGCGCTCCCGCGGGGTCATCCGGACCGACTCGAGCACTTCGGGGCGGCTACGGGTCACGGCGTCGCGCGCGATCTGGGAGAAGAGGGTCCCGGTCATCTGCGGCGGCAGCACATTGACCCCCTCGGCCACGGAGCGGATCGTCCGCGCCAGGTCCTCGAGGGTGGCGTCCTTCATGATGAACCCCGAGACGCCGGCGTTCACGAACTCGACGATGTCCTCGTGCACCGGCAGG
>JANMWE010000049.1:0-3903 GCA_031393795.1 Gemmatimonadota bacterium | reverse complement strand
CTTCTCCTCCCGCACCACCGCCAGCATCACGTCCCCCACGATCTGCAGGGATCCCGCACTGATCTTGTCGAGGGTGTCGTCCTTGGTATGCCACCAGGGATACTCGAGGTCGATCACGTCCACGGCCGGGATGCCGACGCGGTTGAACTCGACGTGGTCATCGGTGATCTGCCCGCCGGCCCCGCCGATGAAGGTCGAGCTGTAGCCGAGCCGGGCCGCCATCCCCCAGATCTTCTCGACCACGGCCGGTGCGGCGCTCAGCGAGAATCCTTCCTGATGGATCTGCAGGGTGTTGTCGCCGATCATGTCGAGGAGCACAGCGTACTTCGGCAGCGGCGTCACCGGATGGTCGGCGTACCAGCGCGCCCCGATGAGGACGTCGGGGGTACCGGCCGCGTAGAAGTCACCGTAGTCCTCGCCGTCGACGAACAGGAGGTCGACCCCGATCTCCGGGGCCTTGGCGTGGAGCGCGTCGGCCATCGCGAGGAGGACGGCGACCCCCGACGCGCCGTCATCAGCGCCGGGGACCGGCGCGGTGCTGTCGGTCGAGTTCGGTCCGTCCGACCGGGGGCGGGTGTCCCAGTGGGCGAAGAAGAGGACGCGCGTGGTGGCGGCGGGCCGGAACCGCGCCAGGAAGTTCCGGAGCGGGAGCTTCTTCCGGTCGAGCGCGGTGTGCTCCCACGCCTGCACCACGACGGTGTCCGCCCGTTTCCGGAGCATCGAATCGAGCCAATCCCCCATCCGCCGCGCCCCGACGCTCCCGGGGATCCGCGGGCCGAACGCAAGCTGCGTCCGGGCGTACTCGAGCGCCTGCCGTCCGTCGAATTCCCGCGGGGGCGGGGGCGCGGAGGAGGCGCACGCCAGCGCGGCGGCGAGCGGGAGGAGTCGGAGCAGGGGGCGGGAGGTCATCGCAGGTCACCGGTGGAGAGTTGCAGCCTGAGGCTCATCACGATCGAGAGCTGCGTGGTCCTCTGGTCGAGGTGCCGGATGTCGTTCGACACGTACTGCAAGTTCAACCCGGCCTCCGCGGTCGGCAACACCGAGGTCGTGAACCCGCCGCTGAGCGAGAGCCGCCGGATGTCCGCGACGGTCCGACAGCCATCTGCGGGCTTGGACGACAGCCGGAGGCAGGTGGTGGAAGTACTGGTCTGTCCGTTGACCGACGCCCGCAGCGGCCGCCGCTGGAGGCTGATGCTCGCCGGGAGGCGAAGGGACTGGCTCAGCGTGGCGTTCCAGATTTTGCTGACCGACTCGGTCCGGTTGGCGTTGCTCTCGTTGACGGTCTGGTTCCGTGAGAACGAGACGTTGGCGGCCACTCCGCTCCGGAAGCTCAGGAGCAGGTCGGGGTTGAAATAGGTCGTGGTGGTGCTGGTCCGCGCATCGCCCGAGGTGCTGCTGGTGGTGGTGGTCCCCTCCCGGCGTCGCAGGCTCGCGCCGAGGCCGAGCACCGCCACCGGGCCGCCGCGCATCACGTGGTTCCACCGCGCCGTGCCCTGCGGCCATTCACGCTGGCGGGTCTGGCCGTCCGCGAAGCCGTCGCCCACGCGATTGAACGAGCGGATCACTTGGTCGGCATAGCTCACGCTCATCGTGACCCCTCCCGGCAGGTCTGCGCCGGTCCCCACCCGCGTCTCATCGAGCTCCGAGGCCCCCAGGGCCGACTGTCCACCCTGCGTCAGAAAGGCGTCGCGACCGCCCCGCGCGAAGACATAGTCCAGGCTGGGATCGAAGGTCGCGAGGTCGAAGGTCGAATTGCGCGACTTCCGCAGCGTGAGGTCGAGGGGGCGGAGGCGGCTGAGGAAATGGGTCGGGCGGCTCGAATCGCCGAGCGTCATCGCCGCGACCCGATTCAGGTCGACCGAGAGCCCGACCTCGTTGCTCTGGAGATTACTGAAGGTCTGGGGCAGGAGGAACGCACCGGAATCGCCATTTTCGCGGACCGGATCGCGACTCGTGAGGTTCCGTGCCAGGCTGAAGTTGCTGACCCGGAAATATCGCGGGCGGAGCCACGTCGCCACCCTGGGGTTGAGTCCGACCGTGGTCGACACCGAGCGATCCCGCTCCACGCCGACATCGAGCCCCAGGAGCTGCCGGCGCTCCGCCCCCGCCAGCCGGCCCAGCGGCGTGCTGTCACTATAGTGCCGGAGGTCACGGGTGCTGGTCAGGCTGCCGTCGAGGGTGAGCATCCCGAGCGGCTGGAAGGTGAGCCCCGCCGTGTTCCGCCACGCGTGGGTCAGGTTGAGGGTCGGCACCCGGAGCGAATCGTCGGCCCGAGCCACCACCACACGGTAACTGGTGAAGGAGTTCTCGTCGCGGTTGAGCCCGGAGTTGAAGCGCACACTGGTGGGGACGATGCTGAAGATCGTCCCCTTCATCCCCTGGCCGACGGGGCTTTCGCGCAGCCACCGCGGCATCGCCCGGACGACCCCGTCGAGCGGGAGCTTGGGGCCCCGTCGGGTGAGGGCGAGCGTATAGTTGGCGCCCAGCGCAAAGGAGCTGTTGTTCGCCGCGGAGAGTTCGGTCCGGCTTCGGCCGGTGGAGTAGCTCCCGTTGAGTCCGAGGGGATCGATGAGCCCGCGCGAAAGGAGCGATCGTCCCCGCTGCGTGCGCCGCAGGCTGAGCCCCCAGGTGAACTGGTCGGCCGACGGCGTCCGGAGCCCGGGCAGGTCCGCCGCCCGGAGGTCGGTGCCGCTCACCAGGATCGGATCGGTATTGCTGTGGGTCCAGGAGAGGGACGTGGGGAGCGTGATGCCGAGCTTGGCCGGCAGGAAGCGATCGAGCCGGACCGCGCTGTTGACCACCGAAGTGGCGGTGGTCCGGAAGGTGGGGTCGTCGCCGATCTGCTGGAAGTTGCCGTCCTGGCGGGTGTACCCCACCGTGAGGTCGGCGACATCGGCCGCCGCGAGGCGGGCCGAGAAGGCGGTGGCGGTGCCCACCGCGTTCACCGGATCGACCAGGCGCACGTCATCGACCCAGAGTTCCGCATCGGCCAGGGGGCCGCCCGCGCCGGCATAGAAGACGGAGGCGTCGATCTCCTGCACCGCGGCGAGGTTGGGGGGATTGATCCCGGGATCGGCCACCTGGACCAGATAGCCTCCCTGACAGGCGGCGTAGGCGGTCGAGTCCACCCCCGGACACCCCGAGGTGGCGCCGTTGGGCGGAAGTCCCTGGAGCCAGCGGGTCTCGATCTGGGCGCGGAGCTTCCGCCAGGTCTCGAGGTCGATCGACACTTCGGGGAGCCAGGTGTCGGTCGCGGCCCCGGTGCGGAAGGCGTAGAAGTTCCGGTCATCGCTCGCGACCTTGAACACCGCCTCGAGCCGGCCATCGTCCCACCCCGGCCCGCGCCCGCGCACCCAGAGCTTGAGGGTGCGGTACTTGAGGAGGTTCTGCCCGCCGGCGATGAAGCGGAAGTACCCCTCGGCGCGCTCGCCGGTGTGGAGGTCGCGGCCGATGAGGCGGAGGGCCCGTTCGTTGATCTGAAGTCCGCGGGTCGCGTCGGCGCGCGCCGCCTGGTCGAGCACGCCGGGAGGCGGCTCGTAGCCAAGCTCGCGGTTGTCGGTCGAGATGGTCGTGACCACTACTTCGCCGTGGGGCTGGGAGGTGGCCCCCGAGAGCCCGCGCACCGGCGCATCGGAGCGGCGCACCCAGGGGGACCCGAGGAAGCGCATCCGCGCCAGCGCGAAGCGCGCGACGCGATCCGGGGCCCCCGCGTCGGCGGCCGCGGCGAGGGTGAGGCGGAGGTGCTGCACGAGGCGGATGTTCGGCGTCCCCAGCACGGCGTCCGGCTGGCGAAGGGGGATGCGGTAGAGCCGCCATCCGGTACCGCCGCTCCGCACGAAGTACCTGGGGTCGCCGAGCTTCACGATGTAGCGCCGGACGTTGTCGTTGGACCCGTTCGCGTCG
>JANMWE010000038.1:0-34660 GCA_031393795.1 Gemmatimonadota bacterium | reverse complement strand
CGAGGCGTTGAAGCCGGGGATCAGGTCGCTCTGGAAGGTGTTGGAGAGCGTCGGGGTGATCCACCCGGTGAGGCCCGGCTGCTTGGCGCGCTCGAAGTCGTAGGCGATCGCGCTCGTCGCGATGCTCAGGAGACGGTATTTCCGGGCGGTGGAGATGGCCGCCGTGTCGGCCGGCCCGCGTTGGGCCTTGGCCTCGAAGGTCTGGGTGAACCCGAGGCTGGCCGTCTGGCTGGCGGGCGCCGTGAGCCTGAGCAGCTGTCCCGGCCGCGCGGTGGCCCGGGCATAGGCCTCCGGGATGCTGGCCTCCGGAGAATAGCTGAACGAGAGGGTCGGCAGGAAGCTGTGCCGGATCCGCGCGATCGGCCCGAACCCCGGGAAGAAGGCGAAGAAGGTCGGGTTGCTCGAGAGCCCCAACTCAGGCCGCTTGGCCTGCGCCACGAACTGGCCCGCGGTCAGGCGGTTCCGGAGGAGGAACGGGCCGCCGGTGGCGTTCGAGACCCGGAGGGACGGCGTCACCTTCCACGACCCCCGCAGCAGGATGGGCAGGTTGATCCCGGTGTTCCAGTCGATGCCGGTGTTGAAGTCCCCCTCGGTGATCCGGGTGACCGCGACCGAATCGCTCGGATCCGCGGTGGAGGGGTCGGCAGCGTAATAGGTCTCACTCCCCCGCCGGTCGGTGTAGAAGTCGTTCACGGCGATGCTGTTGGACCAGTTGAACCCGCCGATGCGGAGGGGCGTGGCCACGGAGAAGCTCGTGGTCCGGCTGTCGACGCTGCGGCCGAGCGTATCGACGGTGCCATCGGGCCGGACCGCCAGGACCGGGGTCCCGGGAAAGTGCAGCGTGCGCGCCTGGCTGAAGGAGAGCGACGGCGACCAGGTGAGGTTGGAAGCCAGGTCGATCGGGTTCGGCGAAAAACCGACGGTGGGAAGGTTCTCTGTCACCGACCCGTCGGTCAGGTTCTGCGACCGGCTGGCACCGATGTCGAGCGAGCCCCAAGCGAACCGCTTGGTGTACCGTCCCTGGCTCTTCACCAGCTGGGTGTTGCTGATCGGATCGATGGCGTTCCGGTTGACGACCGAGTTGTTGCTCGAATAGTCCAGGTCGAGCGCAAGCTTCGAGGTCAGGGAAAAGCTCTGCTGGTGGTGCCACTGCACGCCGAGGGAGGCGGCCCCGTTGTCCTGGACCTGCCGGTTGACGGCGAAGGACCCGTTCACGAACCGGTCAAGCCACTGGTACTGGGTGGCGATCCCCCACTTGTAGTAACGACTGGCGTACCAGTCGAACCGCGCGAGGGCATCGAAGTATTCGCTTGGGGCCCAGTAGTACCCGACGTTGGTGACCTGGCGCGAATAGTTCTTGCTCGGCCGCACGATGTCGTTGATCCCGAACTGGGGCACCAGGATCCCGGAGCGCCGCCCCGGCCGGCCGTCCTGGAAGATGAAGGGCAGCCAGAGGAGCGGCACATCCCGCACGTAGAGGACCGCCGGGCGCGCCACCAGCACCGACTTGGAGATCCACTTGGCCTGGCGGGCGGCGAAGTGGTAATGGGGGACCGGCAGGTCGCAGCTGGTGATGTCCGCCCCGGCCGCGTAGATCCGCCGCGCGGTGGAGTCCTGGGCCAGATCCCCCCGCATGAACCACCCGACCCCGTTCTCCTGGAAATTGGTGAGGGCCTCGCTGACCACCGCGCGCTTCTCGCAGGTGTTGTAGCGGAGGCCCTCACCCACCAGCACGGTCCCCTGGTCGAAGACCTTCGGATCACCACGGGCCTCGAGCACGCAACTCGACTCCGAATAGCCGATGCGCCGGGCCTCGAGGATGGAGCCGGCGCGATCGGTCATGGCCCTTCCCTCCAGGTCGATCCGTTTCTCCGGCACATAGAGGGTCGCGCTGTCGGCCTGGAACCGGGTCGACTCATACCCGTCCCGCCGGAGCAAGGCATCGAGCACCGAGTCGGACGGGGGGAACTGTCGGGTCGGGCCGGTCGGCAAGCCGAGCCGCCGCGCCGCGGCCGTATCGACCGGCGCACCGCGCTGGATCCCGTTGGTATCGGCCGCGGTGCGAGGGGGGCGGATCGGCGAGGTCGGCAGGGTCGGCAGGGTCGGCCGCGGAGGTCGCGATGGGGGCACCTGGGCGTCGAGGCGCGCGGCGCCCCCGAACGCCAGGCAGAGCAGCACCGCGCCCGCGGCCGCCACCGACCGGACCTTCCGCCGCCAGATGACGATCGACCCGACGTAGCCCACCTCGTACAGCAGGATGAGCGGGATGCTCAGCATCAGCATCGAGAAGACGTCGGTCCCGGGCGACAGCACGGCCCCGGCCACGAGCGAAAGGATGATCGCGACCCGGCGGAACCGGGAGAGCGCCGCGGGGGTCACCAGCCCGAAGCTCGCCAGGATCATGATCACGAGCGGAAGCTCGAAGGAGATCCCCATCGCCACCATCAGCTGGACCACGAAATCGAAATACTTCTCGAACGTGATCATGGTGGCCAGCGAATCGGTCTGGAAGCTGAACAGCACCTGGAGCACCTGCGGCACCACGAACACGAAGGCGAGCACGGCCCCCAGCAGGAAGAGGCCCACGCCCACGGTGAGCGCCGGCACGACGACCTTCCGCTCGCGCAGGTAGAGCGCGGGCGAGAGGAACCCCCAGATCTGCCAGATGACGACGGGCGAGGCCAGGATGCACCCGAGGATGACCGCCAGCTTGAGGACGATCATCAACGGCTCGGTCGGCGACAGCACCACCAGCTTGCCCCCCGGCAGGTAGGGGGCGATCGGCGACTTCAGGACGGCGACGAGATGGAACCGCTCGACAAGGAACCACCCCGCGATGACGCCGACCATGATGGCGGCGATGGCCTTGAAAATACGGATCCGGAGCTCCTCGAGGTGATCGAGAAAGCCCATTTCACCGCCGGGCGACTCCTCCACTGGTCCGGTGATGATCGCTCAGCGCCCGAGAGACCGCAGTCGGTCGCGGGCGAGCGCCGCCTCGTCGGAGTTCGGATACGATTGGATCACGCGGCCATAGAAGCTGCGCGCGCCCGCGGGATCCCGGCGCTGCTCGGCCAGGAGCCCCAGCTTGTACAGCGCGGTGGCCGCGCGGGGGGAGGACGCGTACCGGTCCACCACCTGCTGATAGTAGCGCTGGGCCGAGTCGGGGGATTCCGCCGCGAACGACTCCCCGATGAAGTAGAGCCCGTCGGCGGCGTGCGCCGACTGGGGATAGCGCCGGAGCAGCTCCCGGAACCCGGTCCGCGCGGTGTTGACGCTGCCGCGGCGGAGCTGCTGCAGTGAGGCCTGGTAGATCTGGTCCGCGCTCGGGCCGGCGGTCGAATCAGCGGCCCCCGCCGTCGGGGCCGGCGCCCCGCCGCTCACCGGCGGGACACTGGCCGCGCTGCTCGGCGCGCCCGATGTCGGCTGGGCGATCTGTTCCCCACGCGCCTCCAGTTGGGTCCGGAGCTCGGTCAGGCGCTGCTGGCTCTGACCGGTGAGTTCCTGGACCTGCACCAGCTGCTGCGCGATGGCGTAGAGCTCGCCCGAGAGATCCCCCTTGATCTGCGCGATCTGGGCCCGGATCGCCCCGACCGAATCGCCGGTCCGCTGGGTCAGCGCCACCAGCGACCGCACCTCGGCCGTCGAGGCCGAATCCCGCCGGGCCGATTCGGCGCGCATCAACAGGACGGCGTCCTCCAGGCGATGCACATCGCCCCGGGTGGCACAGCCACTCAGGACGAACAGCAGGCCGAGGGCCGCGAGGCGCCGCATCACGGGGTCGGGAGGGACCAGGTGGCCGGCGACGCGGTGAGAACGAATTCGTCGCGCCGGTTCCTGGCCCACGCCGCGTCGGTGGCCGCGGTGTCGAGCGGGCGCTCTTCACCATACGAATCGATCACGATCCGGCCCTCCGGGACACCCTTGTTGACCAGGTACCGCTTGGCGGCCGCGGCGCGACGGTTGCCGAGGGCGAGGTTGTACTCGTCCGAGCCGCGATCGTCGGCGTGGCCACTGATCCGGAGCGTCATCGACGAGTTGGCCAGGAGCAGCCGCGCCTTCCAGTCGAGGATCGCCTGGTCCTCGGGTCGGATGTCGAACTTGTCATAGTCGAAGTGGATCTGGTCGGCGAACATCCGCTCGGCCTCCGCGCGGGCGGCGGCCGTCGCCGCATTGGCCGTCGCGGCGTTGGCCCGCGCCGCAGAATCGCGGGCGGCCGCGGCGAGCGAGTCGGCCGTGCGGCGCTGACGCTCGGCCGCTTCCTGCGCCTGGCGGGCGGAATCGGCGTTGATCGCCGGCTGGGTCGGGGGCAGCTGTTGCGGGAGCGGCTGCTCCGGCTGCGGCTTGGCGCCGCAGGCCGCGGTGGCGGCCAGCAGGGCAAGGAGGGCGAGACGAGTGGATGTATGCATCAGTCGATCCTTGATCGAGTGTTAGTGCGGAGGGTCCTCACGGCGCCAGGCGCCGGGACCACGCGGGGAGCCGTGCCGCTCCGGGCGAAAGCAGTTGCCGAAGCCGACCCGACTCAAGGTCGAGGATCCAGATCTGTCGCCGCCCGCTCCGGTCGGAGACGAAGGCGATGTGGCGCCCGTCCGGGGCCCAGGTCGGATCCTCATTGCGCCCGGCAGAGGTCAGCTGCCGGACTCGTCGCGCGGCGACGTCGTACACGAACAATTGGGGGACGCCGCGCAATTCACGGTGGAACACCACGTTGGTACCATCGGGAGACCAGTCGGGCGCGTGGGAGGGCCCCGTCGCCCCGAAATCAAAAGGGACGAGGAGTTCCTGCCCAGTGCCGTCCGGTGCCATCGCATACACCTGCGGGAGGCCGGGCCGCGTGCTGACGAATGCGAGCCGCCGTCCGTCGGGGGCGAACGTGGGTGAAAGGTTGTCCGAATACCGCCCCACAGTCAACCGCTGCACACAGCAGTTCCGAGCGAGGTCCGCGGCGTAGAGGTCGGTGCCGTCCTCACCTGAACGGGCCCAGACGAGGGTCGAGCCGTCGGGCGAGAAGGTGGGGGTGATGTTGAGGTCCGCCGACGCCCCCGGCGCGGCCGTCCGCTGCCCGGTGAGCAGGTCCTGGATCATCACGGGCCCGCGCCCCTCACCCAGCAACGTGTAGGCGAACCGTTTGCCATCAGGGGCCCACGCCGGGGAGAGCGCACGCTCGGCCGCGCTCGTGACGGCGTAGCGACCGGCACCGTCACTGTCGACCAGGAGGATCCGGCCCCCTTCGACCGTGAGGAGCCGCGAGGCGGCGCTGCCAGGCTGCCCCGTGATCCAGCGGACGATCTCATCGCTGATCCGGTGCACCGTCAGCCGGAATTCGGGGACGCTCGGCGCGGGAAGGGGGAATCTCCCCTCCTGGCGCACCGTCGCCCCGCCGAGGTCGTGTACCCGGGCGACGATCCCGCTCGGGTCGGGGATCAGATCGACGGCGTAATCCGCGCCGAGGCTCCGCCAGAGCTGGTAGTTCACCGTCCGCGGTCCGCGCGGCCCGGCCTGACCCGGTGTGGTCGGCACCACCTCGAATCGATCGGAATAATCGAGGTCGCGGGCCACGATGGCGCGCACGGAGTCGAGGCCGTTGCCGGGCAGCATCACGACGCCGGGACGGACGCCCGGCGTGTACGTGATCCCGACCCGCACCGCTTCCGGCGGCACCGAGTCCTGGGCGGCCAGTGGGCCCGAGGGCCAGTGGGCCAGGGACGCGATGAGGGTTAGGATCGAGAGGGCGCGCCGCATCAGCGGGTCCGCCCCGGCTCGAAGTAGAAGCTCACGGGGAGAACATCCTGGGGATATCCGTCGGGGAGAGGGCCAAAGGCATGGTTATTCGCCGCGTCCTCGATCGCGCCCTGGGCCGCGAGGTCGAAGGTGAAGTCACCGGAGGGGGTAAGAAAACGGATGTCGCGGACGGAACCATCTCGAAGGATCATGAAGAAGACCTCCGCACGCCGCGTGCCACCCTGCGGACGATCCCAGCGCCGATAGATCTGCGCCACGATGTTCCGCAGATATTCGGGATAGGCGAAGGTCAGTCCCGGCGTCTTCACCGTCACGGCATCGGTCCCGTTGCTCGGCGGCTCCCCCTTGGCCGGCGCGACCGGTGCGGTGGTCGTGGTCCGGGCGGTCTGGGCGCCGGGATTGGGCGGCGTGCTAGTGGGACGCGGAGGGGTACGGACCGGCTCCGGCTTCTTGATCGGCACGGCCGGCTGACGGGACGCCTTCGGCGGCGGCGTCTTCGGCACGGCACGCGCCGGCGTGGTGCTCGGCGGGGCCGTGGCCACCGGGGCGGTCGGTGCGGCCACCGGGGCCGGGGCGGCGACCAGCTCCACCGCATACACCGGCGGCATCGGGCGCGCGGGGCGTGCGCCCACGAGCGCGACGACCACCACCGCCCCGTGCACGGCCACGGTGCCTACCGCCCCGACGACCCCCCCACCCTGCACCAGCGGGCGCGTGTGCTTCACGGCTGCGGGTCCTCATCCTCGGCCACGAGTCCCACATCCCGTACACCGGCCGCCTTGATGGCGGCGAGCACCTTGATCACCTCGCCGTAAGGCACGCGACGGTCGGCCCGGAGGTAGACCCCCGATGGCTTCCGCGTCGCGACCACGGCCTGGAAGGCGACGCGGAAGTCGGTGTAGCTCACGGAGGTCTGATCGAGGAAGATCCGCCCGGACCGGTCGACCGTGACGACCAATCCTTCTTCCGCTTTCAGGGGCCGGGCCTCGGCGCGGGGGAGCTGGACATCGACCCCGCCCTGCAGCATCGGGGCGGTGATCATGAAGATGATCAGGAGGACGAAGGCGACGTCGACCAGCGACGTGACGTTGATGTCCGACGAGATGGGGACCCCGCCCCGCCGGCGTCCGAGCCCGCCCCCGAAGCTCCCGGCCATCCTAGAGCAGCCCCTCGCGCGCCATCGTGCCGACGAGCTCGTTGGCGAACCCGTCCATCTCGCCCTCGAACGTCCCCAGGCGGGTCGCGAAGTAGTTGTAGCCGATGACCGCAGGGATCGCGGCCACCAGCCCCGCGACGGTGGTGATGAGGGCTTCCGCGACGCCGGGCGCCACTGCGGCGAGGTTGCCGGAACCGCCGGCCGCGAGGCCGAGGAAGGCCGACATCACGCCGAGCACGGTGCCGAGGAGACCCAGCAGCGGGCCGACGGCGCCGATCGTCGCGAGCCAGGGGATGTGGCGCGCCGCCGCGTCACGCTCGGCGTTGACGTCCTTGGCCAGCATCATCTTCAGCGCTTCGAGCTGCGTGGGCGTGAGGGAGCCTTTGGGCAGGTCCCCACGCTCCTTGAGCGCACCGGGACGGAGCTCCGACACGAAGTGGACCGCCTCGCGAAAGATCCGGTGGAACGGGCTCGGCGGGAGCCTCATCACGGCGTGGTAGCTGTCGGCCAGGGTGGTCGTCCGCTCGAGCTCGCGGAAGAAGCGGTCGCCCTGGGTGTGGAGGCGCCGGAACTGCCACCACTTCAAGCCGATCAGGAACCATGAGGCCACCGAGAAGGCCACACAGACGAGGAGCACCACGATCGTCTCGGCGCTCGCGTGCCGGATCAAGTCGCTGGTCGAGCGGGGCACCGCACCGCCGGCCTGCATCAGATACAGGATCACCGGACCTCCGTCCGCATCCAGTCGATAAGGGCCTTCGCACCGGGATCCAGTGCGATGGCAGGTTTCCATTTGAGCTGGCGCGCGGCCTTGGCCGCGTCCAGGACACTGCGTTCGAGCTCGCCCGGCCGCGCGGCCGCGTGCTCGACCTGCGGGGTCACACCGGCCGCGCGGCCGAAGAGGGCGACGAGCTCCAGGACCGAGGTCTCGACCCCGGTGCCGATGTTGAATGCCGGCGTATCGAGGTCAGCATCGCCGGCCGGGAACGTCGCCGTGAATGCGAGCATGTTGGCCCGGGCGACATCGGCCACATAGACGTAGTCGCGCGACTGCCGGCCGGAGCCGAATACCGTGAGCGGCGTGCCGCTGAGCAGGCGACCTCCGAAGATCGCGCAGACGCCCGCCTCACCGTGGGGGTCCTGTCGAGGACCGTAGACATTGGCATAGCGCAGCGCCACCGTCTGGAATCCCCGCAGGGTGCCGAGCACCCGGAGGATATGTTCACCCGCGAGCTTGCTCACGCCGTACGGAGAGACCGGCCGCTTGGACGCACCTTCGGCCGTGGGGAGATGCTCGGCCTCCCCGTAAAGCACCCCTCCGCTCGAGGCCCAGACCACCCGCGTGATCCCCCCGGCCGTCACTCCCTCGAGCAGGTTGGTGAGGCCGAGGACGTTGATGTCGAGGTCGCGGTGGGGGTCGCGGACGGACACCCGCACGTCCACCTGGGCCGCCTGCACCGAGAGGAGGTCGAATCGGCCGCTCGCCACCAGCGCGCGCGCCTCCGGGCTCCGCACATCCAATTGATGGAGGGGGATCCCGCTCGGGAGGTTGCTGCGCTTGCCGGTGGAAAGGTCATCGAGGACCTCGACGGCCCATCCGGCGGCGACCGCGGCGTCAACGATGTGGGAGCCGATGAAGCCGGCACCGCCGGCCACGAGAAGACGTGGTGTCATGCCGCGCAATCTAGCCGCGCCCCCGCGCCCTTCGGCACCCCGTTCCACCCAGGAATGGACGCGCGGCGGATCCCGCAAAGGGACCCGCCGCGCGCGGTCGGAACGTCCGCCGCGTCACCCCGGCAGCCGGGCGACCAGCTTCCAGCGTGTGCCAAGGGGGATGTCGGGGTACTGCACCCAGCTGACGCGGGCCGTGGCGGACTTGTCGCCCACGTGCACGACCTGGAGCCGGGCGACCACCTCGGGGACCACGGTCGCGCCGGGATCGCGGGGGGTCGTCGTCCGGCGCGCCTCAAGCACGTCGCCGACCTTCATCCCGTCGGTGCGACCCTTGTCGAGGAAGACGATGTCGCCGACGCCGCGCAGGACATCCGTGGCCCGAAAGGCGACGAGCGTCCCTTCGATCCCGTCGGCGAGCGGTTGCGCCCGCACGCCACGACGTTCGGTGTATTTCTCGGCGATGAGCACCTGGGTGCCGGGACCGATCGCGCCGTATTGGCCCACCACGACGCCCACCAGCTCCGGTCGGCTCACATCGGTGATCCGGATCAGGCCCGAGGGGATGACGATCTGGCCGAAGCCACCGGAGACGCCCCGCTGGACATCGACCGCGAGGAGCGTGTCACCCACCTGGTACGCCCCCGCGGCCGGAGGACGGATCCCGACTTGGGAGAAGAGCATTGCGGCCCGTGACCCGCGGGCGTCGACCTGCTGCGGGGCGATGGTCCCCAGGAGGGAGCCGAACGGCCAGGCGTGCCCTTCCGTGAGGAACCCGGCCTGGAAGAATTCTGCGCGGGTGACCGCCCGATAGCTGTCGGTGAACTCGGCCCGCATGATCGGCGCTTCCGCGACCATCTCCCCTTGGCGCGGGAAGATCGGTGTCGTGTCGACCGGCGTGCTGGCCACCTCGGCCGCGGGGGGCTCCACCACGGAGGCCGATTCGCGGCTGCTGGTGTCGGCGGGCGGCGGGGTGTCGGTCGAGGCCTGGGTCGGCGTCTGGGTCGGCACCGCTTCCGCCTGCGACGGGACGCTCGTCATCGCCACGTCGGACCGGAGCCGCAGCACCTCACCGGGATAGATCCAGTGCGGATCCTCGACCACGGTGGTGTTCATCTGGTACAGGCGAGGCCACTGCAGCGGATCGCCGAAGTACTGGCGCGACACACCCCAGAGGGTATCTCCCTGCTTGACGGTGTGCGTCTCGGGCACGTCGGCGGCCGGCGTCTGCGCCAGGAGCGGCGCCGGGAGGGCGACCGCGAAGGCGAGGGCCAACGTGCGGGCGGTGACACGAGGCATCTGGAGCTCCGTGTAGCGTGATCGGATGGGACCGTAAAGACGGGTACCTTCCGAACATAAGGAAAGATGCCCCGGAGCGCCACCCCTCCCCCGCCTGGCCGAATGCACCCAACCCCAAATCCGACAGCGACTTACAGACTCTTCTTCATCCACTTACTAAGCACAAGCTCATAAGTCGTTTTGCCACAATGAGTTGCGTGAACTTGACGAGAAAAAGACCCCGGGAGCGTGGCACCCGGGGCCTTCTCGACGTATCGGCCTCTCCTCAGAACGGGAGGTCGTCGTCCTCGCCGTCGAGCGCTTCGGGGAAGTCGGAGAACGACTCCTCCTTCCCGCCCGGGGCCGCGCTTCCGGCCTTGGCCGGCGCCGATGCCGACGCCCGGCTCGGTGCCCCTTCGCTGGAGCCCCCCTTGCCGCCGAGGAGGATGATCTCGTTGGCCTTGATCTCAGTGGTGTAGCGGGTCTGCCCCTCGCGGTCCTGCCAGGAGCGGTACTCGATGGACCCCTCGACGTAGATCTTGTCCCCCTTCTTGCAGTACTGCTCGGCCACGTCGGCGAGCTTGCGGTACTGCGAGTTCCAGAGGACCACACGGTGCCACTCCGTCTTCTCCTGCTTCTCCCCGCTCTTGTCCTTCCACTGGTTGCTCGTCGCCACCGACAGGGTGGCGACCTTGGACCCGTTGGTGGTGCTGCGCACCTCCGGGTCGTTCCCCAGGTTCCCGATGAGGGTGACCTTGTTCAGGCTACGGCTCACAACGACCTCCCGCGCACTGGGGCGCTCGGACAAGCGGACAGACCACAATAACGAATTCGGACCTGGACCTCATCACCGGAACAACGCTCGGCGGGGCCGATTCACGCAGCCCCATTGCCGGGCCGCCGGTACAGGATCGCGTCCTCGACTGGACGCTGATAATAATCGGGGCGACGCCCCACCGCCCGGAACCCGACCCGCTCGTACAGGGCGATGGCCGCCCCGTTGGACGCCCGGACCTCGAGGAAAGTCTCGCGGGCCCCGCGAGCGGTCAACCAGTCGAGGGCGGCGCCGAGCAGGGTGCCGCCCACGCCTCCGCGCCGGAGTACCGGATCGACGGCGAGGTTGAGCAGCTCCGATTCGCCGGCGACCTCGCGACAGAAGACATACCCGACCAGCGCACCCAACGGATCTTCCGCGACCTGCGTGAACATCCACGGCATCCCGATGGTCTCGCGGATGCTGTCCGCCGACCAGGGGTCGCTGAACACCCGCCGCTCGAGCGCGGCGATGGCGCCGGCGTCAGCCGCCGTGGCCGGTCGCAGGCGGCAAGGGCCGTCCATGCTTCTCCTCCCACTTGCGCTGGGCCTCGGCCGGGCGCCCGTAGGTCGGCTCCCAGTGTCGGGGGTCTTCCACCGAGTGCAGCGCGTCACCGGTCGCCAGGAGCGCCAGCAGCACCGGGGCTCCCGCAGGGGGCGGCGAAAGCCGGCCCGCCCCCAGTGCGCGATGGAGCTCGGTGAGGACCGGCTCGGGAGCGAACCCGGTGACCGCCTTGGGCGCGAACGGTGCCACCCGCGCGATGAGGTCGGCCGGTGTGGCGACGGTGGGCGCCAGATGAGTGGTCACCCCGCCGGCCTGGAACTCGTACACGGCGGCATAGAACTCGCCCCGCAACGCGTCGATCACGGCGAGGATCGGTCCTTCCGGACGCGGAAGCGCACCGGCGGCGATCACGAGGAGCGACGGTGCCGTCCGCAGCTGCCGCCCGCGGGTGAGGACCATGGCCTTGGCGACACTGGCGGAGATCCGCAGCCCGGTGAACGACCCGGGACCGTCGGCCAGGAGGACCCCCGTGAGGTCGCTCACACCGGCCACCCCCGCCTCGGCCATCACCTTCTCGATCAGCGGGAGGAGCGCGGAGGCATGCTGGCGGGCGCCTCGGAGCGACGCTTCCGCGCGCGGCGACGCCCCCGCGACCCCGACCGCGACCGAAGCGGTGTCCCCCGACGTGTCCAGCGCCAACCACATCAGCCCACCTCCAGGGTCCGGCATTCCGGATCCTCGGCATAGTCGAGGGAGAGCCGGAACTGCGCCGCGGGGATCCAGCCACCCCCGCGTTCCGGCCACTCGATGAGGGCGGCGTCCCCGTCACGCAGGATCGATTCCCAGTCGAGGTCGGCGGCATCGTCCGGATGCCGGAGACGATAGCAGTCGAGGTGGAACACCGGACCGCGCCGGCCGGCGTAGCGATGCACGTAGGTATAGGTGGGGCTTGTGGCCGGCGTCTCGACGCCGAGCCCGCGCGCGATGGCCTGCACCAGCGTCGTCTTGCCGGCACCGAGGGGGCCGCGCAAGGTGACGACGCTGCCCGGCGCCAGGTGGGCACCGAATGCTTCCCCCCAATGACGCAGCGCCGCCTCGGTGAGGATCTCCATTCAGCGGCCTCGGGCCCGGGACCGGCGGGGGTTCCCCCCTTGGCGACGTGCGCCCGCGCCGCCGCGCTGCACGTCGGGGGCGTCAAGGGCACGCAGCTCATTGAGCTGGTCACGGAGGACCGCGGCCACCTCGTACTCGAGGTTGGCCGCCGCCTCGCGCATCTGCTGCTCGAGCGCCTGGATCGCCTTGGCGCGCGCGGCCGGATCGTGGAGGTCGAGCGGGGCCTTGGCCTTCTCCTTCTTCCGGTCGTTGGGCCGCTCGGTGCGCGCGTCGGCCACGCGGGTCGAGAGGCGGACCTCGGCCGTCGACTTGACGATGGATCGCGGGGTGATGTCATGCACCTCGTTGTACGTCACCTGGATGCCGCGCCGGCGCGACATCTCGTCGAGGGCGCGCTGCATCGACCCGGTGATCCGGTCGGCGTAGAGGATCGCCTTGCCGTTCAGATTCCGCGCGGCCCGTCCGCAGGTCTGGATGAGCGACCGGTCGGAGCGGAGGAAGCCTTCGTGGTCGGCGTCGAGGATGGCCACCAGCGACACCTCCGGGAGGTCGAGCCCTTCGCGGAGGAGGTTGATGCCGACCAGCACGTCGAACTCGCCGAGCCGCAACCCGCGCAGGATCTCCATCCGCTCGATGGTCTCGATGTCGGAGTGGAGATACCGCACCCGCACCCCCACCTGCTGCAGATAGTCGCTGAGATCCTCCGCCATCCGCTTGGTCAACGTGGTCACGAGGGTCCGTTCCTTCAACTTGACCCGTTCGCGGATCTCGCCCAGGAGGTCATCGACCTGACCCTTGACCGGACGGATCTGGACCACCGGGTCGATGAGGCCGGTGGGGCGGATGATCTGCTCGACCACCTTGCCGCCCGCCTGGTCGATCTCGTACTGCCCCGGCGTGGCGCTCACCGCGATGAGCTGGGGCGTGAGCGCCGTGAATTCCTCGAAGGTGAGCGGCCGGTTGTCGAGCGCGCTCGGCAAGCGGAAGCCGTACTCGACCAGCGTGGTCTTCCGCGCCTTGTCGCCGTTGAACATCCCGCCGATCTGCGGCAGGGTGACGTGGCTCTCGTCGGCCACCACCAGGAACTCGGGCGGGAAATAGTCGAACAAACAGGCGGGGCGCTCGCCCGGCCGGCGGCCGGTGAGGTGGCGGGAGTAGTTCTCGATCCCGGCGCACATCCCGACCTCGAGGAGCATCTCGACGTCGAAGCTGGTGCGCCCCTCGAGCCGCTGGGCCTCCAGGAGCTTCCCCGCTTCGCGCAGTTCGCGGACCCGGTCGACCGCCTCCGCCTTGATGAGCTTCACCGCCCGCTCGATGGTGGAGCGCTCGGTGACGAAGTGCCGCGCCGGATAGATCGCCGTCTGTTCGAGCTGGGCGATGGGGTCGCCGGTGAGGGGATCGATCCGGGTGATCCGCTCGACCACGTCGCCCCAGAGCTCGATCCGCACCGCGTGCTCGGCGTAGGCCGGAAAGACCTCGACCACGTCCCCGCGCACCCGGAAGGTGCCGGGCTCGAAGCTCACGTCGTTGCGGAGGTACTGGATCCGGATGAGCTCCTGGAGGATCCCGTCACGCCCCGGCGCCTCGCCCTGCTTGATGTGCACCATCAGGCGGCGGTACTCGACCGGGTCGCCGAGGCCATAGATGGCGCTGACGGTGGCGACGATGACCACGTCGTCCCGCTCCATCAGGGAGCTGGTGGCGCGGAGGCGGAGCTGCTCGATGTCCTCGTTGATCGAGGCGTCCTTCTCGATGTAGACGTCGGTCGAAGGGACGTAGGCCTCGGGCTGGTAATAGTCGTAGTACGAGACGAAGTACTCGACCGCGTTCTTCGGCAGGAACTGCCGGAGCTCACCGTAGAGCTGGGCCGCGAGGGTCTTGTTGTGGGAGAGGACGAGGGTGGGCTTGCCGATGTTGGCGATCACGTGCGCCAGGGTCATCGTCTTGCCGCTGCCGGTCACGCCGAGGAGGACGGAGTTCTTGTCGCCACGCCGGACCGCCGCGGTGAGTTCCGCGATGGCGCGGGGCTGGTCTCCCGCTGGGGTGAAGGGCGCAACGACCTCGAACTTGGGCATTCAGACAAGATAGCGACTTCGGCGTTTCTTCGGTAGCTTCGGGCCTCGGCCGCCGAGTTCGCTCAGGGGCAAGGACTGCGGCGCGGGAACCCAGGAGGAACTGGAACCCAGGAGGCTTCCAGCTTCTGGGCACGCACCACTGCCTCGACCGGATTGGCGAGGAAACCCCAAAACCCCGAAGAAAACGATTCGGGGACCTGGGGTTTACGTGCTCCGGAATTCGGGTCTCTGAACTCCGCACGCCTGCTGGGAGCATCCTGGGTTCTTGTCCTTCCAGGGTTCCCGCGCAAGCAAGTGATATCTGCGGTCGGGAGGAGCTAGGCGCCCAACTTCAAGATCCGCTTGTAGTGGTCCGCACTCACGGGCATCGCCGAGAGGCGGGAGATCTTCACCAGCGCGAACTCCTTGAACGCCTTGTCGGCCTTGATGGCGGCGAGGGTGACGGTGTGCTTGAGGGGCTTCATCACCTCCAGCTCCACGACCCCGTCCTTCGGGTCGGCAGTGAAGAGTCGCGCGATCCCGATGACCGCCTTCTCGCTCCCGGTGTGGTAGATCAGGACGTCGTCACCGACGGCCATCTTCCGGAGATTGATGAGCGCCGCCGCGTTCTTGACCCCCTCCCAACGCGTCCGCTTCTCCCGCTGGAGGTCGGCGAAGGAGTAGCTGGAGGGTTCGGTCTTGACGAGCCAGGCGCTCATCCGTTCCCCGCCTCGCGCCGTTCCACCTCCGCCACCCCCTTCACCTTCCGCATCGCCTTCAGGACCCGGGTGAGGTGCGGGAGGTTGTCGACCTCGAGGGTGACGCTGCCGAACATCGTGCCGTCCTTGGAGTGGATCTCGGCGCTCCGGATGTTCGTGCCCGAGGCGCTGATGGCCTGCATCAGGTCGGCGTAGAGCCCGCGGCGGTCATCGCCGCTGATGGCGAGACGCACCGAGAAGCTCTCCCCTTCGGCCTCCTGCCAGTCGATCTCGACCCGGCGTTCTGCGACCGGCAGCGTGAGCAGGTTGGGGCAGTCGGCGCGGTGGATCGAGATCCCCCGCCCCTGGGTCACGTAGCCGACGACCGGTTCGCCCGGGAGGGGCTGGCAGCACTGGGCGTACCGCACCATCAGTCCATCGACGCCCTGGATCTTGATCCCGCGGCCGAGTCGGATCCGGTCGATCACCCGGCCGAAGACGTTCGGCTTGGGCTCGGCGATCTCGTCCTCGGGCAATTCGGGGAAGAGGCCGCGCACCACCTTGCCGACGCTCACATCCCCCTTGCCGAGCCCGACGAGGAGTCCCTGGGCGTCGCTGTAGCCGAGCCCTCTGGCGGCGCTGACGTGGGACTCGGGGGCGGGGGCCTCGAGCCGGCGGCGCTTGAGCTCACGGGCCAGGATCTCCTCGCCCAGCTGGAGCGAGACCCGCTCCTCTTCGTGCTCGATCCACTGCTTGATCTTGTGGCGCGCCCGTCCGGTCCGGACGTGCTTGAGCCAATCCTGCGACGGGCGGGCCTGCGGGCCGGTCAGGATCTCGATGGTGTCGCCGTTCTTCAGCGGGCGGTGCAACGGCGCGATTCGGCCGTTGACCTTGCTCCCCTGGCAGCGGAGCCCGACCTCGGTATGGACGTGGAACGCGAAGTCGATCGGCGTGGCCCCCTTCGGAAGCCGCTTCACGTCGCCGAGGGGGGTGAAGACGAAGATCTCGTCGTGGTAGAGGTCGATCTTGAGGAATTCGAGGAACTCCTCGGGGTCGTGCGCGTCCTGCTGCAGTTCCATCAACTGGCGGAACCAGCCGAAGTGACTGTCGAGCTCATCGGGCTTGCCGGCGCCCATCCCCTTGTACACCCAGTGCGCCGCGATGCCATGCTCGGCGGTGCGGTGCATCTCCCGGGTGCGGATCTGCACCTCGAAGAGCTGCCCGTTGGGGCCGAAGATCGTGGTGTGGAGCGACTGGTACCCGTTGGACTTGGGACTCGCGATGTAGTCCTTGATCCGCTCCTGGATGGGCGTCCAGTTGTGGTGGATCACGCCCAGGACGTGGTAGCAGTCGGTGACCGTGGGCACCGTGACGCGCACCGCCATCAGGTCGTAGATCTCGTCGAACGGCTTGTCCCGCTTCTTCATCTTCTGGTAGATGGACCAGAGATGCTTGGCACGGCCGCCCACCTCGAACTCCGCGATCCCCGCCTTCTGCAGCTCGAACTCGAGCGGCACCTTGAGCTTGAGCGCCATCGCATCGCGGGCCGAGGTCATCGCGTCGACCTGGGCGATGAGGGCGGCATACTCCTCGGACTCGAGGTGCTTGAAGGCCAGGTCCTCGAGTTCCGCCTTGACCCCGGCCATACCGAAGCGGTGGGCAAGCGGGGCGTAGATCTCGCGGGTCTCGAGGGCGATCCGCTGCCGCTTCTCGGCGGCGAGCCAGTCGAGGGTCCGCATGTTGTGCAGCCGGTCGGCCAGCTTGATGATGATGACGCGCGCGTCCTTGGCCACCGACAGCAGCAGCTTCCGGTAGTTCTCGACCTGCGCTTCCGCCGTCGAGCGAAAGGTGAGGTGGGAGATCTTGGTCAGTCCGTCGACGATGGCGCCGACCTCGGGACCGAAATCGCGGGTGATGTCCTCCAGCCGCACTTCGCTGTCCTCGACCACGTCGTGCAGGAGGGCGGCGACGATCGAGGTGGTGTCGAGCTGCTGGTCGACCAGGATCTGCGCGACGGCGATGGAGTGGCTGACGAAGTCCTCGCCCGAGCGGCGCTTCTGCCCCAGGTGGGCGGACGCGCTGACGCGGAGGGCCCGGTCGATCACCTCCAGGTCCAGTCGGTCCCCGTGCCGCTCCAGGTGGGCCCGGAACTCGTTCACGCTATCGGTCGGCGCAACGGTCGTCACAGCATCCCTTCATTGGCGAAGCTCACCCACCGATCCCCGGCGAGGATCACGTGGTCGTACACCGGCACATCGAGCAAGCGGCCGCATTCCACCAGCTGCCGGGTCACGGCCCGGTCCTCGGCGCTGGGCGTGGGGTCGCCGCTCGGGTGGTTATGCACCACGATGATCCCGGCCGCCGCCTCGGCGATCGCCGCCCGGAACACCTCGCGCGGGTGGACCAGCGAGGAGTTGAGGAGCCCCCGGGTCACCAGGACGTCGCGGAGCACCTGGGCCTGGCTGTCGAGCGCCAGCAGGTGGAACTCCTCCACGTCGAGATCGCGGAGCCGGGGTCCGAGGAGCCGGAAGACATCGGACGGATCCCGGATGCGGGTCCCCGGGGAGCGCGACTCGGCCGCCAGACGGATGCCGATCTCGAACGCGGCCACCAATCGGGCCGCCTTGGCCGGGCCGATCCCCGGCCACTGGAGGAGCTCGGCCGAGGGCCGCGCCGCGAGCCGACGCCAACTCCCCCCGACCCCTCCGAGGAGGCGGGCCGCCAGCTCCGGGGCGGTCCCGTCGGGCCCTCCCGTCTCTAGCAGAATGGCAAGAAGCTCGGCCCCAGTCAACGCACCGGGGCCAAGTGCCCAAAGGCGTTCACGGGGCCGGTCGGCCGTGGGGTGGGCAGGAAGGGGGAGAGTCATCCCCCGAGCATAACGCCATGAGGTGCCCGGGGCGGCATCGCTCCGATGCACGCGAGAGGCATTATTACTGCGCACCACGAAGACACGTAGGGCACGAAGGGATCGACTCACCTCGTCGCATCGGAACATTCGACCGAAATGACTTGTGATCCCAAGGTCAGATCTCGCCTTGGGACCACACACATCTTGCTGCCGACGCCAGCTCGGGGCTTTCCAGTCGAACTGGGATCCTTCGTGCCCTCCGTGTCTTCGTGGTGCGCTGTTCTCAGGTCGCGCCGTGGCACTTCTTGTACTTCTTGCCGCTGCCGCACCAGCAGGGATCGTTGCGGCCGATCGGCTTGCCCTCGGGGGTCACGTCGCCCCCGCTGTGCACCGGGAGGCCGGCCGCGCGGGAGAGCGCCGGGGCCGCCGCGCCGCCGGTGAAGAGGTCGTCGCTCGACTCGGGCGCGCCGGTGGGTTCGGCCGGGCCGCGCAGCGCCTGGGCCACCGGACGTCGCGTGGGTGGCGGCGGCGGGGCCTGAGTGACCTGCAGCAGGAGGAAGCGCTCGGTGAAGCTCCCCTGGATGTCGCGGAGGAGGTCCTCGAACATCTCGAACGCTTCCGTCTTGTACTCCACGAGCGGATCGCGCTGGCCGTAGCTCCGGTAGTGGATCGCGGCCCGGAGGTTGTCCAGGTCGTAGAGGTGATCCTTCCATTTGTCATCGAGGATCGAGAGCATCACCTGCGACAGGAGCTGCTCGTCGGCGTTGAGGACGCCGAACTGCTTCCCCGTGTCGCGGAGGTACTCGAGCTTCCGGTCGAAGGCCGCGTCACCGGCCCGCACCGCCACCTCGGCCAGGGCATCGATGGTCCCGGTCCTGGCTTCATCGAGGATCTCCTCGCCGGTGACGAGGTACTGCAGCGCCAGCGCCTGCTGGAGCGCCGGCCGATCCCACTCGTTGGGCGAGGTCACTCCGACCCAATTCCGCACGAAGCGGTCGACCGCGAGGCCGACCATCTTGCGCGCCTGGCCGCGCAGTTCCTCGCCCCGCTCGAGGGCAAAGAGCCGCTGGGAGTAGACCACCTCGCGCTGCTGGTTCATCACGTCGTCGTACTCGAGCAGGCGCTTCCGGGCCTGGAAGTTCTGCAGCTCCACCCGCTTCTGGGCGGTCCCGATGGCGGCGGTGACGAGCCCCCCGGTGATGACCTCCCCCTCTTCCGACCCGCTCTTGTCCATCCAGGCGGCGATGCGGTCGGTGCCGACCAGCCGCATCAGGTCGTCTTCGAGCGACAGGAAGAAGAGCGAACGGCCGGGGTCGCCCTGGCGTCCCGCGCGACCGCGGAGCTGGCGGTCGATGCGCCGGCTCTCGTGCCGTTCGGTGCCGACGATCTGGAGCCCCTGCTCCGGTCCCTTCGGCACGTCGGAGCCGAGTTTGATGTCGGTGCCGCGGCCGGCCATGTTGGTCGCGATCGTGATGGCGCCCTTCTGCCCCGCGCCCGCGACGATCTCGGCCTCCCGCTGGTGGTACTTGGCGTTCAGCACCTCGTGCGGCAGTCCCCGGCGCTTGAGCTGGCGCGACAGGGTCTCGGACACGTCGACGTTGACCGTACCGATGAGGACCGGGAGCCCCTCCTTGTGGAGCCGCTCGACCTCATCCAGCACCGCGTTGTTCTTCTCCCGGCGGGTGCGGTAGATCTGGTCCGGCTCGTCCCGGCGCTGGATCGGCCGGTTGGTGGGGATCACCACCACCTCGAGCCCGTAGATCTGCCAGAACTCCGTCTCCTCGGTCTCGGCGGTGCCGGTCATCCCCGAGAGCTTGTCGTACATCCGGAAGTAGTTCTGGATCGTGACGGTGGCCATGGTCTGGGTCTCGCCCTTGACCGTCACCCCTTCCTTCGCCTCCACCGCCTGGTGCAGCCCGTCCGACCAGCGCCGGCCCACCATCGTGCGCCCGGTGAACTCGTCGACGATGACGACCTGGCCGTCCTGCACCAGGTAGTCCACCTCGCGCTCGTAGAGCGCGTGGGCCTGGAGCAGCTTGTGGATGATGTGGAGCTTCTCGCTCTTGGCGGCGTACTCGACCTCCAGGGCGCGGCGCTGCTCGGCCCGCTCCCGCGGGGAGAGTGCCGGATCCTTTTCGACCGCGGCAAAGGCCTCGGAGATGTCGGGGAGGACCCACATATGCGGGTCGTCGGGCGAGAGCGCGGCGGCGCCCTGGTCGGTGAGGTGGACGCTGTGCCCCTTCTCGTCGAGCACGAAGAAGAGCGCCTCCTCGATATCCCCCATCTGGCGCTGTTTGGCCGGAAGCTTCCGGTCGGCGAGCGTGTCGAGTTCGATCCGCTGGACCTGCTGCTTGATGCCGGTCTCGTTGAAGAGCTTCCCGAGCTTCTTGTTCTTGGGGCTGCCGAGCTGGGCCTGGTAGAGCTTCAGCGCCCCTTCACGGGCGGTGGCGGGGTCGGCCAGGAGCTTTTCGCCGTCACCCACAAGGGTGCTGACCACGGCGTTCTGCCGTCGCGCCAGCTCCATCACCTGCCGGTTGAACTGGGCGTACTTGTCGTGCTCCTCGGTCCCGACCGGCCCGGAGATGATGAGCGGGGTCCGCGCCTCGTCGATGAGGATCGAGTCGACCTCGTCGATGATGGCGTACACGTGCTCCCGCTGGACCCGCTGGTCGAGCTGGAACACCATGTTGTCGCGCAGGTAGTCGAACCCGAACTCGTTGTTGGTGCCGTAGGTGATGTCCGACAGGTACGCCGCCCGGCGCTCCGGGGTCGACGGCTCGGTGTCGTCGAGACAGGCGACGGTGAGGCCGAGCCAGCGGTAGACGTGCCCCATCCACTGGCTGTCACGGCGGGCCAGGTAGTTGTTGACCGTCACCACGTGGACGCCGCGCCCGGTGAGTCCGTTCAGGTACACCGGCAACGTGGCGACGAGGGTCTTCCCTTCGCCCGTGGCCATCTCGGCGATCCGTCCCTGGTGCAGCACGATGCCACCGATGAGCTGCACGTCGTAGGGCACCATGTCCCACGCCTGCTCGTGGCCCATCACCGTCACCATCGTCCCCTTGAGCCGGCGGGTGGCCTCCCGCACGGTCGCGAAGGCCTCCGGCAGCAGCTCCCAGAGCACCGCGGCGATCTCCTTCTTCCACTGATCCTCGAGCGCGGCGATCCGGTCGTCGAGCTTCATCCGCTCGGCCGGGTCGGGATTGGCGTGTTTCTCGGCCTTGAGCCGCTCGATCTCGGCGCGCTGCGCCCGGATCCGCTCGTCGATGACGGCGCGGAATTTCGGGGTCTGGGCCTGGATGTCGGCGTCCGAAAGCGACTGGAGCCGCGCCTCGTGCGCGAGGATCTGCGCCACCACCGGGCGGAGGCGCTTGACGTAACGATCGTGCGGGCTGCCGAGGACGGCGGAGATCAGGGTCTTGAGCATCACAGGTTCCGATACAGCCCGCGCTCGGCCACGTAGGCGGCCACCGCGTCAGGCACGTAATAGCGGATCGGGCGACCGGCCGCGACGCGTTGCCGCAGGTCGGTCGCCGAGATCTCGAGGGCGGGCACCGGCACGACGGCCGAGACCCACGAGCCGGCAGGGGCCTCGTGCCCCGGTCGGGCCAGCAGGGCCACCCTGGCCCGCCGGACGATCTCGTCGGCCTCGCGCCAGCGCGGGAACTCCCGCGCGGCGTCCGTGCCGATGAGAAGGATAAACACCTGCCCCGGCTCCCGCGCTTCGAGGGTCCGGAGGGTCTCGATCGTGTACGACGGGCCCGGCCGGTCCACTTCGCAGGTCTCGACCGTCAGTCCGGGAGCGCTGGCCAAGGCCAGCCGCAACATCGCGACCCGGTCGGCGGCCGGCGCCCGGGGACCCTCAGACTTGAAGGGCTGGATCCCCGTCGGGACGAATCGGACCTCGTCGAGCTGGAGCACCTCGCGCGCGACCTGGGCCGCGACAAGGTGTCCGTGATGGACGGGGTCGAAGGAGCCCCCGAAGAGGCCGACCATCACCTCAGCTCGTGCCCGCCGGGGGCGTGGCGGGGCAGGTCGCCGCGACGCCCGCGGCCTGCGGATGGAAGCGCTGGAGGTAGGTGCAGGTCTCCTTGATGTCCTCGGCGTAGCCCAGCCGCCGGTAGATCCCGATCAGGGTGACGAGCGCTGCCGGCACCACCTTGGCGCGCGGATAGGTCGAGGCGAGGTCCTTGAGATAGAGGATCGCCGAGTCGTCGGCCTTGTACCGGATGTAGAACAGCGCCGTCCGGAACTGCTTGGTCGCCAACTTGTCATTCAGGTCGTTGATCCGGACCTGGGCAAGCCCGGCGGCGTGGGTCCCAGGATACCGGTTCATGACCTCCTGATACGTGCCGATCGCCGTCTGGGCGTAGGTCGGATCGAGCTCGGGCCGGCGCCAGAGATCGCCGAAGGCGTCCCCGGCGCGGAGGAGCGCATCGGGCGCCAGCGCGTCGGACGGGTTCTCGTCGCTCACGCGGCGGAACTCCCGCACCGCCTGCAGGTGGCTCTTGGTGGCGAAGTAGCACTCCCCCAGGAAGAAATGCGACCGCACGACCCGGGCGTCGCCCGAGGCGAACTCGAGGTTCAGTCGCTCGAACTGGGTCGCGGCGTCGGTCCACTTGCCGGCGCGGAAGAGCCGCTGGGCCTTGGCCCACTGCCGATCCACTTCTTCCGGCGCGGCGTCGACCCGGAGCACCGGCTCGGGGGTCTTGGCCGGCGGATGGAAGGCGTGGCCGCACGCGGTGAGCGCGAGGAGGAATGGGAAAATGGAACGTCGGATCATCGTGTGGAATCCGGAACGGCCGCGCCCAGCACGTCGAGCCTTTCGCGTGCGACACGGCCCAGGGAATCAGAAGCAGAAACGGCGACGATGGACTGATACGCCAACGCCGCACCGAGGATGTCCCCCTGGGCGCGCCGGAGGTCGCCCAGGGCAAGCCGCGCCCGCCGCCCAACGAGACCGGTGGAATCGGCCCCGACGGCGACGGTGAACCACCGGTCGGCGGTGAAGGGATCGTTGGCGCTGAGCGCCTCCTGGCCGAGCTGCAATCCGCAGGCGGCGAGTCCTCCGCGGGCCAGATCGCCGAGCCGGCGGTCGTGCGAGCGGCGACGCGCCGCGGAGAAGGCCGGCATCGCCTCGGCGCACGCGGTGGTCTCGCGCAGGGCGGTCCCGTAGGTCACCAGCAGCGAATCGGTGACCCCGGCATCCGGGGCCGCCGCCAGGGCGTACGGGAGCACGGCCACCAATTCTGCCGGGGTCAATCCGCCCAGGCGGACGAGCGTCAGGGCGTGGCGCGACGCCAAACGATCAGGCGCGATGTCGCGGAGCGCAGTGACCGCGGCAGCGAGGCCCGCGGCATCGTTGGTGTGCTCGGCGGATTCGGCGACCAGCTCGAGTCCGGTGGCCGCCTCGTCGAGCCGGGAAGGATCGTCGGCCACGAGGTCGCGATAGGCCTCGGCGGCCTCGCGCAGATGGCGGGCGCGGAGGGCGGCGGCCGCGAGCTTGGCATAGAGCTGCGCGCTCCCCCGGGTCGCGATCGCGGCCTGATACTCGGCCATCCCGGCCGAGGCGTCGCTCCGCGCCAGCGCCTCGTCGCCCAGGCGCTCGTGATCGGCCCCCACACCGAAACAGCCGGCGAGGCTTGCGCTGAGCGCCAGCGAGGCGAGGAGGGCCGCGAGGGCCAGCGAGCTTCGCCTCACTCCCTGGCCCGATCCATCATCGCGAGATAGGCCTCGACCCGCGAGTTCTCGGGCTGGCGTTCGAGGGCATCGCGCCAGACACGGCGCGCCTCGGCCGCGTCGCCGGCCAGGTAGTGCGCCAGGCCGAGGGAGGCCTGCGCCTCGACGAACCCGGGACGCGCCTGCAGCACCCGCTCCAGCTCCTCGCGGGCGCCGAGCGGGTTGCCGGCATCGAGCAGCAGGCGCGACAGGCGGTAGCGGAGGTCGATGAACGCGGGGCCAAGTTCCACCGCCTTCCGGTACTGGTCGGCCGCGTCGGCGAGCGCACCCGCTTCGGCGTACGCTTCGCCCAGGGCGGCGTGCTGGTTGGCGAGCCGCGCCGCGACGTGGGGGCTGAACCGCCCGGTGCGTGGCCCTTCGAGCGCCGAGGCGCGACGGAACGCCTCCTCGGCCTCGGCGGAGCGGCCCAGCTGGTTGAGGATCAGGCCGCGATGGATGTGGGCCTCGACGTACCGGGGATTGAGCTGCACCGCGGAGTCGAAGGCCGCCAGCGCCTGGTCGGGCTGGCCCAGGAGCGAGCGGCTGAGCCCGAGCAGGTGGTGGGCGTCCGCGAACGCCCGACCGGTCGCCAGCACCTCCTCGAGGAGGTGCACCGCGCCGTAATAGTCCTGGAGCGCGAACCGCTCGCGCGCGTCCTTGACGTTGCGCTCTGGATTGGTGTCGGGCGTCATGAGGGATCCTACCGGGCGAAACGCTGGGTGAAGTAGGCGATGGTGCGCTGGAGCCCCTCTTCGAGCTGCACCTTCGGCTCCCAGCCCAGCACCGACCGCGCGATCGTGATGTCGGGTTTGCGGACCTTGGGATCGTCCTCGGGGAGCGGCTTCTCGACGATCGTCGACTTCGACCCGGTCAACGCGATCACCCGCTCGGCGAGCTGCCGGACGGTGAACTCGTTGGGGTTCCCGATGTTGGTCGGGTCGCTGCGGTCGCTCTGGAACAGGCGGTAGATACCGTCGATCAGGTCGGAGGCGTAGCAGAACGAGCGGGTCTGGCTCCCGTCGCCGTAGACGGTGAGCGGTTCCCCCTTGAGCGCCTGGACGATGAAGTTCGACACCACCCGGCCGTCGCCCGGACGCATCCGGGGGCCGTAGGTGTTGAAGATCCGGATGATGCGGGTGTCGAGGCCGTGAAAGCGATGGTACGCCATCGTGATCGCCTCGGCGAAGCGCTTGGCCTCGTCGTAGACGCCACGCGGGCCGACCGGATTCACGTGGCCCCAGTAGGTCTCCGGCTGCGGATGCACCTGCGGGTCACCGTAGACCTCGCTGGTGCTGGCGAGGAAGAACCGCGCTCCCTTCGCCTTGGCGAGCCCCAGCGCCTTGTGGGTGCCGAGCGATCCCACCTTGAGGGTCTGGATCGGCAGCTCCAGATAGTCGATCGGACTCGCGGGCGATGCGAAGTGCAGCACGCCGTCGAGCGTCCCTTCGACGTACATGAAGTTGGTCACGTCGTGCTGGATGAACCGGTACTTCTGGTCCCCCGCCAGGTGCGCGATGTTGTCCGGGTGGCCGGTGATGAAATTGTCCATCCCGATCACCTCGTGGCCGTCGGCCAGGAAGCGGTCGGTGAGGTGGCTCCCGAGGAAGCCCGCCGCGCCCGTGATGAGGACCCTCATGCCCGTCGCCTCCCGATCCCGTGGTACTCGAACCCGAGCTGGGCCATCCGGGTCGGATCCCAGAGGTTGCGGCCGTCGATGACCAGCGGGCGCTTGAGGCTCCGTTTGAGGCGGTCGAAGTCGGGATTGCGGTACACCAGCCACTCGGTGACCACGCAGAGCGCGTCGGCGCCGTCGAGGGCCGCCCAGGGATCCGCGGCGTAGGTGACCCGTTCCCCGAAGACGTGCTCGGCCGTCTCGTGGGCCTTGGGGTCGTGCACCACCACCGTGGCCCCTGCGGCGAGCGCCCCTTCGACCAGCGGGATCGACGGGCTCTCGCGCATGTCGTCGGTCTCCGCCTTGAAGGCAAGCCCCCAGACGGCGATGCGCTTCCCCTTGAGCGAGCCGCCGAATTCGGCGGTGAGCTTTTCCAGCATCCGGCGCTTCTGGCGCTCGTTGACCGCCTCGACCGATTCGAGCAGGTCGAACCGGAGGCCGACCTCGGTGCCGGTCCGGATGAGCGCCTTCACGTCCTTCGGGAAGCAGGAGCCACCGTAGCCGGGTCCGGGAAAGAGGAACCCCGGCCCGATCCGCTTGTCGCTGCCGATCCCCTTCCGCACCAGGTCGACGTCCGCACCCACGAGCTCGCAGAAGTGTGCCACCTGGTTCATGAACGAGATCCGGGTCGCGAGCATCGCATTGGCGGCGTATTTGGTGACCTCGGCCGAGGCGATGTCCATGAAGAGGATCGGGTTGCCCGTGCGCACGAAGGAGGAGTAGAGCTCACGCAGCACCTCGCGCGCCTCGTCGTCCTCGACCCCGATGACCACCCGGTCGGGCTTCATGAAGTCGTCGATGGCCGCCCCTTCCTTCAGGAACTCGGGATTGGAGCAGACGACGAACGGGACCTTGGTCTCCTTCCCGATCGCGGCGCGCACCTTGGCCGCCGTGCCGACCGGCACCGTGCTCTTGGTGACGACGATCGTGGGCGTGACCATGTGCTTGCCGATGGTGGTGGCCACGGCCAGCACGTATTGGAGATCGGCCGACCCATCTTCCCCCTCGGGGGTCCCGACGGCGATGAACACCACTTTGGCCGCGGCCACGGCACCAGCGACGTCGGTCGTGAACTTGAGTCGCCCCTCCCCCTGATTGCGCCGGACCATCTCCTCGAGCCCCGGCTCATAGATCGGGATCTCGTTGTTCCGGAGCATCGCGATCTTCGGCGCGCTGATATCCGCGCAGGTGACCTCGTTCCCGGTCTCCGCGAAACAGGCGCCGGCCACCAGCCCGACGTAGCCCGAGCCTACGACGGCGACCTTCATGCGCCGTAGAATCCGCGGATGGCGGTCACCACGGCGTCCTGCTGGGCCTCGGTCAGCTCCGGATAGATCGGGAGCGAGACCACCTCGGCGGTGGCCTTTTCGGTCACCGGCAGGCTGCCGGTCTTGTAGCCGAGGTGGCTGAAGCAGGGCTGCTGATGGAGCGCGAGCGGGTAATAGACCTTGTGCCCGATCCCCTTCGCCTTCAGGTGGTCGGTCAACTGGTCGCGCCGCTCGGCGCGAATGGTGTACTGGTGGTAGATGTGCTCGTTGGCGGCATCGACCTTGGGCGCCACCACCGCACCGATCCCATTGAACCGGGCGTCGTACCGGGCCGCGATCCGGCGGCGGGCGGTATTCCAGTCGGCCAGGTGGTTCATCTTGGCGAGGAGGACCGCCGCCTGGAGGGTGTCGAGCCGGCTGTTGAGGCCGACCTCGTCGTGGTAGTACTCGCGGGTGCCGCCGTGCATCCGCTGGCTCTTGAGCTTGGCCGCGAAGGCGTCATCCTGCGTCACCATCAGCCCACCGTCGCCCCAGCCGCCCAGATTCTTGGTGGGAAAGAACGAGAGGGTGCCGACCGAGCCGAGTTCACCCACCGCACGCCACTGGCCGTCGACCTTGCGGCGGGCCCCGATCGCCTGGGCCGCGTCCTCGATGAGAGCGAGGCCGTGCTTCTTGGCGAGGGCGGCGACCTTCTCGATCTCCACCATCTGGCCATAGAGGTGCACCACCACGATCGCCTTGGTGCGCGGCGTGATGGCGGCCTCGATGGCGGCGGGGCTGGTGTTGAAGGTCGCGGCATCGATGTCGACGAACACCGGGGTCCCGCCGGCGTTGGCGATGGCGCCGGCCGTGGCGAAGAAGGTGAACGCGGGGGCGATCACCTGGTCGCCCGGCTTCAGGGCCAGGGCCCGGAGGGGGATCAGGAGCGCATCGGTGCCGCTGGCGCAGGCCACTCCGTGCTTGGTCGCACAGAGCTTGGCCACCGCCTGCTCGAGCTGCCCGACCTCGGCGCCCATGATGAAGGCCTGGCGTTCGATGACGGAATGGACGGCGGCCAGGACCTCGTCCTTGATGGTGCGGTGCTGGGCCTGCAGGTCGAGCAACGGGACGTTCACGTGCAGCCTCGTCGAATTGGCGTAGTGAGCTAACTGCAGACAGCCCTTGAAGTTACCCCTGTCGGCGGGGCGGCGCAACGCAGCTCAACACTCCCGCGGTCTCGCGATATCCGGCGCCGCACCTCGCGCAGTTCGCCTCTCCCCCGTCGAGGTGGAGACTCTCACCGCACTGGCACATCCACCCTACCCGCCGAGCCGGGACGCCGACCATCAGGGCATAGGCTGGAACGTCGCCGATGACGACTGCCCCCGCACCGATGAAGGCGAACTCTCCGAGGGTGACTCCGCAGACGATCGTGGCGTTGGCCCCGATGGTGCTCCCCCGCTTGACCCGCGTTTCGAGGTATTCCGCCTTCCGCGAGATGTGGCTTCGCGGGTTCATCACGTTGGTGAACACGCAGCTCGGCCCGCAGAAGACGTCATCCTCCAGCACGACCCCTTCGTAGATCGAGACGTTGTTCTGGACCTTCACGTTGTTGCCGAGGCGGGTGCCCCCCATGATGACGACGTTCTGGCCCAGGTTGCACCCCTCGCCGATGACCGCGCCAGGCAGCACGTGGCAGAAGTGCCAGATCTTGGTGCCACGACCGATGACGGCACCGGCGTCGATGAAGCTGGAGTCGTGGGCGAAATAGTCGGCCATGGTCTGTCGGGTCAGAGGGGTCGAACGAGGGGGGAAAGATAGCCGGGGGTGCCCCCGCGGCGGTCAGGCGGAGGGGAGGTAGCTGCCGTCCGGGGCGATCAGCTTCACCTCGGCCTCCAGGCGCACACCTAATTGTTCCTGCACCCGGGCACGGGCGTGGGCGATCAGCGCGCGCACGTCGGCCGCGGTGGCGGACCCGGTATTCACGAAATAGTTGGCGTGCATCGGGGAGACCTCTGCCCCGCCGATCCGGTGGCCCTTGAGCCCCGCCGCGTCGATGAGCTGCCCGGCGGTCTTCGGCCCCTCGACCTGTCCCCAGCTCGGGCCCCCGGGGTTCTGGAAGACGCTGCCGCAGCAGGGCTGGTTGAAGGGAGTCCCTTCGCTCCGCCACCTGAAGAGGTGATCGATCTCGGCCCGGAGCGTGGCGGGATCTTCTTCGTGAAGCCGCACGGTCGTCTCGACCACCACGACGCGGCCGAGTCCGCTCTGCCGGTAGGCGAAGGGAATGTCCGCGCGCGACAGGAGACGATCTTCGCCCTCGATGGTCAGGACCCGAACGCTCTCCACCACCTCGGACCAGTCGCCCCCGTGGGCACCCGCATTCATGTAGATCCCACCGCCGACCGAGCCGGGGACCCCGACGAACTTCTGGAGCCCCGCGAATCCTTCCGCCACCGTCTTCCGGGCCGCGAGCGGGCCTGGCAATCCGGCGCCGATGCGCCAGAGTTCGCCGTCGTGGTCGATCCGGTCGAGCCCTTTCCCGATCCGGATGACGAGCGCAGTCAGCCCTTCGTCGGGAAAGAGGAGGTTGGAGCCGAGCCCCACGGCGAACCAGGGGATCCCCTGCTCCACCGCGAACTCCACGGCGGCCGCCACGTCATCGTTGTTCTGCGGCAACACCACCGTCGCCGGACCCCCGATCCGGTAGGTGCTGTACCGTGCCAACGGCTCCTCCGCGCGGACCTCGCCCCGCACCCGCGCCCGGAGGGCGTCGATGAAGGCCTGGGTCCGCGCCACGATCAGGCCTCGACCCGACGGGCGATCTCATACCACTCCTGGAGCGAGCGCACGGTATGCGCGCGGTTCCGGAGGGCGATGATCGCATCGCAGGCCGCCGAGGCGGCGGAGAGCGTGGTGGTGTACGGGAGGCGCTGCTGCAGCGCTGCCTGACGGATGAGGTAGTCGTCCTGCTGGGTGAGCTTGCCGAGCGGGGTGTTGATCAGGAGCTGGATCCGCCCGGAGCGGAGCAGGTCGATCGCGTTGGGCCGACCCTCGTGCACCTTGAGCACCTTCTCGGCGGGGATCCCGCGCGCGCGCAGGTAGCGCGCGGTCCCTTCAGTGGCGAGGACCGTGAGGCCGAGCTCGACGAACCGCCGCGCGATCGGCACGACGTTCGGCTTGTCGCGGTCATTGACCGTGATGAAGACGCCCCCTTCGAGCGGCAGCTCCCCTCCCGCGGCCTCCTGGGCCTTGGCGAACGCCATCCCGAAGCTGTCGGCGATCCCCATCACCTCGCCGGTGGAACGCATCTCGGGCCCGAGGATCAGGTCCACCCCGTGCAGCTTGTTGAAGGGGAAGACCGCCTCCTTCACCGCCACGTACGGCTGCAGCACGTCGTCCACCAGTCCCAGCTCATCGAGCGACTTGCCCGCCATCACCGCCGCCGCGAGCGAGGCGAAGGGGATCCCCGTGGTCTTCGAGACGAACGGCACCGTCCGGCTGGCGCGCGGGTTCACTTCGAGCACGTACACCACGCCGTCCTTGATGGCGTACTGCACGTTGAGCAGCCCGATCACACCGAGCTTGAGCGCGAATTGCCGGGTGTACTCCCGCATCTGCTCGACCTGCTCCTCGGTGAGGAGGTACGGGGGCAGGACGCAGGCCGAGTCGCCGGAGTGGACCCCCGCGTCCTCGATGTGCTGCATCACGCCGCCGATGACGCAGCGGGTGCCGTCGCTGATGGCGTCGACGTCGGCCTCGAAGGCGTCCTCGAGGAAGCGGTCGATCAGCACCGGATGCCCGGGCGCCACGCGCTGAGCGGTGAGGAAGAACCGGCGCAGCGAGTCGTCGTCGTACACGATCTCCATCCCCCGGCCGCCGAGCACGTAGCTCGGCCGCACCAGGACCGGATAACCGACCACCTTGGCCACCGCCACCGCCTCGTCGGGGGACATCGCGGTGCCGGCCGGAGGCTGCGCCACGCCGAGCTCGCGGGCCAGCTTCTCGAACCGCTTCCGGTCCTCGGCCAGGTCGATCGACTCCGGCGAGGTGCCCATGATCGGCACACCCGCCGCTTCGAGCCCGCGCGCCAGCCGGAGGGGGGTCTGCCCGCCCAACTGGACGACCACCCCCATCGGCTGCTCGCGGTGGATCACCTCGATCACGTCCTCGAGGGTGAGCGGCTCGAAGTAGAGCGAGTCGGCGGTGTCGTAGTCGGTGGAGACGGTCTCGGGGTTCGAGTTGATCATCACCGTCCGGAAGCCGAGCTGGCGGAACGACATCGTGGCGCGGACGCAGCAGTAGTCGAACTCGACCCCCTGCCCGATCCGGTTGGGACCGGAGCCGAGGATGATGACCGTCTTGGCACCGGGCGGCGGCGCGAATTCGTTCTCGTCGTCGTAGCAGGAGTAGAGGTAGGGCGTCGACGAGGGAAACTCACCCGCGCAGGTGTCGACCGTCTTGAACGCGGGCCGGAGCCCGAGCCGCCGGCGTTCGGCACTCACGTCGGCCTCGTTCTGGCCGCGGAGGTCGGCGAGCTGGCGATCGGAAAAACCCATCCGCTTCATCGTGCGGAGCTGGGCCCGGACCGCCGCATCACCCTTCGGCCTGGTCTCCTGCCACACCTTCTCGGCCACGACCAGTTCCTCCATCTGGGCCAGGAACCAGGGATCGATGCCGCTCACCTCCGCGATCTCCTCGACCGAGAAGCCGTGCTGGAAGGCACGCTTCAGCTGGAACACCCGTTCGGGCGTGGGGGTGCGGAGGGCGGCACGCACCGTCTCCCGCTCGCCGTCCTGCAGCCGGTCGTCGGTGGGCGTGGCGCCGATGACCCAGCCCGGCCGGTCGATCTCGAGCCCGCGGAGCCCCTTCTGGAACGCCTCCTTGAAGGTCCGCCCGATCGCCATCACTTCGCCCACCGACTTCATCTGGGTGGTGAGGCGGGGATCGGCCGCGGGGAACTTCTCGAACGCGAACCGCGGGATCTTCACCACCACATAGTCGAGCACCGGCTCGAAGGAGGCAGGGGTCGTCTTGGTGATGTCGTTGGGGAGCTCGTCGAGCCGGTAGCCGACGGCCAGCTTCGTCCCGATCCGCGCGATGGCGAACCCGGTGGCCTTGGAGGCCAGCGCCGAGGAGCGGGAGACGCGGGGGTTCATCTCGATGACCAGCTGCTCGCCGGTCTTCGGATCGACGCCGAACTGGATGTTGCAGCCGCCGGCGGCGACGCCGATCTCGCGGATGATCTTGATCGCCGAGTCGCGCATCGCCTGGTATTCGCGATCGGTGAGCGTCATCGCCGGGGCGACGGTGATCGAGTCGCCGGTGTGCACCCCCATCGGGTCGATGTTCTCGATGGAGCAGACGATGACCACGTTGTCGGCCCCGTCGCGCATCACCTCGAGCTCATACTCCTTCCAGCCGATGATCGACCGCTCCAGCAGCACCGAGCCCACCGGCGAGAGGTCGAGCCCCCGGCGGATCAGCGTCTCGAACTCCTCCCGATTGTACGCGATGCCGCCGCCGGTCCCGCCCAGGGTGAAGCTCGGGCGGATGATGGCGGGGTAGCCCGTCCGCTTCACCACCTCGGTCGCCTCCTCGAGGCTCCGGATCGTCTGCCCTTCCGGCGTGGCCAGCCCGATGCGGCGCATCGCCTGGCCGAACTCGTCGCGATCCTCGGCCAACTTGATGGCGCGCGCATCGGCGCCGATCAGCTCGACGCCGTACTTGGCGAGGGTGCCGTCCTGGTGCAGGGCCATCGCGACATTGAGCGCCGTCTGTCCCCCCATCGTGGGGAGGAGCGCGTCGGGCCGCTCGCGCTCGATGACCTTGGCCACCCACGCCGGGGTCACCGGCTCGATGTAGGTCCGGTCGGCCAGCTCCGGATCGGTCATGATCGTGGCCGGATTCGAATTCACCAGCACCACGCGGTACCCCTCTTCCTTCAGGGCCCGGACCGCCTGCGTGCCAGAGTAGTCGAACTCGGCGCCCTGCCCGATGATGATCGGGCCGGAACCGATGAGGAGGATGGTCTTGAGGTCAGTGCGCTTGGGCATCTACCAGGTCGCGGAGGGTCTGATCGAGGGGGCGGGATGCGGTCCAGCCCGTCTCGGAAGTGATCTTGGCCGGGTCGCCGACCAGATGGGGTACGTCGTTGGCCCGAAGGAGCGAGGGGTCGGGCTCGGGGAGGACGCGCACCCCCGCGGCCTCGGCGATAAGACTGAAGAGCTCGCCGATCGCCATCCCCTCGCCCCGTGCCACGTTGTAGATCTCCCCCGCCCGCCCCCGCTCGAGCAGCGCCACGTAGGCGTCCACCACGTCCCGCACGTCGAGCAGCTCGCGGATCGGGTCGAGATTGCCGGTCTTTACCGCGATGGCGCCGGTGCGGTGCGCCAGCCGGATCCGGTCGAGAAAGGCGGGAGCGACGTAGGTGGTCGTCTGGCCCGGGCCGGTGTGGGGGAAGGGGCGCGCCACCATCACCGCGAGGCCGGTGCGCCGTCCCGCTTCGAGCGCGGCGATCTCGGCCGCCGCTTTGCTCGCGGCGTAGGGAGAGCCCGGGTTCACCGGGTCGGTCTCGCGGCGGGGCCGGGGCTCGCCGGCGCCGTACACTTCGCTGGTCGAGACCACCACCACCCGCCGGGCATCGGCCGCGCCGGCGAGCGACTCGACCAGGCGGGCGGTACCGGCGGCGTTGACCGCCCAGGCGTGACCGGGATCGCGCCCTGCCTCGACCGAACTCGCGACCGCCGCGAGGTGGACCACCCAATCGGCCGGCTCCTGCGCCACTTGGTCGACCGAGGCGTGGTCCTGCAGGTCGAGGGAGATCCAGCGGACCGCGGCGAGCTCGGTGGGCGTGAGACGTCCCGGCATCGCGCGGCCATCCCGCACCGCGCCGGTCACCGAGTGCCCGGCGCCGAGCAGCGCCTGGAGCAGCCACTGCCCGACGAAGCCGTCGGCCCCGGTGACGAGGACCCTCACCGCGGGCGGAGCCTGGCGAGGTCGGCGTCGACCATCATTTCCACCAGCTTGGGAAAGCTCACTTTCGGGGTCCAGCCCAGTTCGCGCTTGGCCAGCGTCGGATCGGCCAGCAGGGTCTCGACCTCGGCCGGGCGCATGAAGCGGGGGTCCTGCACCACGTGCTGCTTCCAGTCGAGACCCACGTGCCGGAAGGCGAGCTCGACCAGTTCCTGCACGGTGTGCTGTTCGCCGGTGCCGATGACGTAGTCCTTCGGCGCCTTCTGCTGCAGCATCAGCCACATCGCCTCGACATAGTCGCCGGCGAAACCCCAGTCGCGCTTGGCGTCGAGATTGCCGAGGCGGAGCTCCTTGGCGAGGCCGAGCTTGATGCGGGCCACCCCGTCGGAGATCTTGCGGGTCACGAACTCGATGCCGCGCCGAGGCGACTCGTGGTTGAAGAGGATGCCGCTCACGGCGAAGAGGTCGTAGCTCTCGCGGTAATTCACGGTGATCCAGTGCCCGTACACCTTGGCGACCCCATAGGGCGATCGGGGATAGAACGGGGTGCTCTCGCGCTGGGGATGCTCCTGCACCTTGCCGAACTGTTCCGACGAGCTCGCCTGGTAGAAGCGCGCGGTCGGGTGCGCCAACCGGACCGCCTCGAGGATGCGGGTCACCCCCAGGGCGGTGAATTCCCCGGTGAGGACCGGCTGGCTCCAGGAGGCCGGGACGAAGGATTGGGCGGCGAGGTTGTACACCTCGTCGGGGCGGTACTCCTGGATGACCTGGGTGAGGGAGTGCTGGTCCAGGAGATCGGCCGGGACGATGGTGACCTGGTCGATGAAGTGGCCGATCCGCTCGTAGGAGTCGTGGCTGGTCCGGCGGACCACGCCGACCACCTTGTACCCCTTCGCGAGGAGGAATTCGGCCAGGTAGGAGCCATCCTGGCCAGTGATACCGGTGATGAGGGCGGTGGGCATGGGTTCAGGGCCTGGGGGTCCGGGGCGGTTGCTTTGGGGTATCCAAACGGTTATTTTGCAAGGCTTTGACCGACCTGCTGTTCAACACGTCCGACCGAGGGAATGACCGATGGCACGCGTCTGCACTGTGTGTGGCAAGGGCCCCGTGACGGGGAATAATGTGAGCCACGCGAACAACAAGACCAAGCGGCGCTGGTACCCTAACCTGCAG
>JANMWE010000035.1:0-8182 GCA_031393795.1 Gemmatimonadota bacterium | reverse complement strand
GCTGGGTACCGGTGGCCCCACGGCGTTCCCCGGCACCCGGCCGGTTTGGGGAGCGGGGTGGCGGGGCGGGGCGGGGGGACGGCGGCCGTACTAGCCCAGGGCGGGAACCGTCCGGAGCAGAGCGAGGGACCTAGCTTGTCGAGCCAGGTCCCTCGCTCTGCTCGGGACGGTTCCCGCGCTGGGCTAGTTCGGCCGCCGTCCCCCCGGCCCGCCCCGCATCCCCGCTCCCATCTCCTGCGGGGTGCCGGTGATCGCCGTGTGGCCACCGGTCCCCTTCTCGGAAAGGACCATGGTCCGCCCACCATTGATGACCTTCACCATGCCGAAGGGCACGCCCTTGTCGACCCAGACATCGGTGCTGGTCTGGGCATCGCGATAGTGGGTGGTCTGGAAGGTCCCGGCCGGCACCGTGATGCTCTCCCTCCCGACCGTGACGAGCCGCGCGCAGGCGTCGGCGGAGAGCTGGTTGTTGGCCGGCATCCGGCTCCGCATCATGGCGAGCATATCGCCGCTCATCTTCATCGGCGGCTGATCGCCCATCTGCATCACCATCTCGGTGACCTGGGTCATCTCGTACGGATACCCCGGCACCACCATCTGGACCACGCCGTTCATCGGCTGGCCGTTCCGCCCTGTACGGTTCACGGTCATCTCCAGGCGTTCGCCGGCGGTCTCGTGACCGATGTAGGTCATCTTGATGTCGCCGCTGTCCGAGTGATACGTCACCCAGTTCCCGGCGGCGGGAAGCTTGGGGCCCTTGTCGGCGCAGGGACCGGCCTGGGCGGCGCCGGAGGTGACAAGGACCGCCGCGGCGGTCAACGAAAGCAGGAAGGATCGACGCATAAGGATCTCCGGAGTGAGTTCAGAGGGATTTGATCTCGGTCACGAGCTTGGATAGCGACGCCTTGGCGTCGCCGAAGAGCATCGCGGTCCTGGGATCGTAGAAAAGTTCATTCTCGATGCCGGCGAACCCGGGATTCATCGAGCGCTTCAGGACGATTACGCTCTTGGCCTGGTCGGCGTTGAGGATCGGCATGCCGTAGATGGGACTGGACTTGTCGTTCCGGGCGGCCGGATTGACGACGTCGTTGGCCCCGATGACGATGGCCACATCCGCCTGGGCGAACTGGTCGTTGATCTCCTCCATGTCATACAACCGGTCGTACGGGATGTTCGCTTCGGCCAGGAGCACGTTCATATGTCCAGGCATCCGGCCGGCCACCGGGTGGATGGCGTACTTCACCTCGCCCCCCCGCTTCTCGACCAGGTCGGCCAGTTCGCGAACGATATGCTGCGCCTGTGAGACCGCCAGCCCGTACCCCGGCACGATGATCACGGACCCCGCGTACCCGATCTGCATCGCGGCGTCCTCGGGCGAGATCGACCGGACGGTGAGTCCGACGGACGACCGCGCGGCCCCGGCGGCCGCGGGGCTCCCGAAGGCGCCGAAAAGGATGTTGCCGAAGCTCCGGTTCATCGCCTTCGACATCAGGATCGACAGCAGGAAGCCCGATGCCCCATCGAGCGCGCCGGCGATGATGAGCACGTTGTTGTGGATCGCGAAGCCGGTGGCCGCGCTCGCCAGCCCGGCGTACGAGTTGAGCAGCGAGATGACCACCGGCATGTCGGCGCCCCCGATAGGGAGCACCATGAAGATGCCGCTCAGGAAGGCGAGCCCCGCCATGACGTAGAACACCATCGAGGCTTCAGGATGCACCACGAGATAGCCGAAGAGCCCCACCGTGGTGAAGAAGAGCGTGATGTTCACCGTATTCTGTCCCGGATACGTCACCGGTCGGCCCGGCAGGATCTCCTGCAGCTTGCCGAACGCCATGAAGCTGCCGGTGACCGTCAGCGACCCGAACAGGACCTCGAACCCCAGCGCCGCCATCGTGCCGCGCGGCACCCCGCCGGCGTGCGAGAGATTCCAGTACTCCGCGATGCCAACGAGGGTGGCCGCCAAGGCCCCGAAGAGGTGGGAGATCGCGATCCGCTGGGGCATCGCGGTCATCGGCACGAACATCCCCAGCGGATAGCCGATGACGGTGCCGAGGACCAGCCCGGCGATGATCCAGTCGTAGCGGACGATGTCCTGGTGCACCAGCGTCCCCACGATCGCCACCAGCATGCCGAGCGCGGCGAAGTTCATCCCGCGCCGGGCCTCGTCGGCCTTGGTCAGGCTCCGGAGCCCGAAGATGAAGAGGACGCTGGCGACGAGGTACGCCGCCTGGATGAAGATCTCGCGCACCATTACCTGGCCCCTCCCGCCTTGGGGCCCTTGTCGCGATGGAACATCTTGAGCATCCGGTCGGTGATCAGGAACCCGCCGACGACGTTGATGGTGGCGGACGTCACCGCCACGAACCCGAGGACGTTGCTCAGGGTGCCGTGGTCCGACCCGGCCAGCACCAGCGACCCGACCAGCGAGATCCCCGAGATGGCGTTGGTGGCCGACATCAGCGGCGTGTGCAGCAGCGGCGGCACGCGCGTGATGACCTGGTAGCCCACGAAGGCGGCCAGGACGAAGACGTAGAGCTGGATGACGGCGATGGCGTCCATCAAGTCCCCCGCTGCCGGACCTGGCCGCCGTGCGTCACGCACATCGGCCCGGCGATCTCGTCCGAGAGGTCAGGGGCGAACGCCCCCTCCTTGAGGAACCGCAGCACGAAGGCGCTGACGTTCCGGCTGAACATCTGACTGGCGTGGAGCGGCAGGGTCGCGGCCAGGTTCACCGGACCGAGGATGCGGACGCCGTGCGCGGTCACCGTCTCTCCCGCCTTGGTGAGCTCGCAGTTTCCGCCGCTCTCCGCCGCGAGGTCGACGATCACCGATCCCGGCTTCATCGAGGCGACCATCGCCTCCGTGATGAGCCGTGGCGCAGGGCGCCCCGGCACCTGCGCAGTGGTGAGGACGAGGTCCTGGGTGACAAGGTGCGCTGCCAGCAGCGTCGCTACCTGCCGGGCCTGCTCGGCCGCGAGTTCCACGGCGTACCCGCCGCTCCCTTCCGCCGAGGGGAGGTCGCCGCCGATCGGCGTGGCACCGAGGGAGGCGATCTGTTCGCGTGCGGCGGCGCGCACGTCGAAGCCGGAGACGACGCCGCCGAGCCGCCGCGCGGTGGCGATCGCCTGCAACCCCGCGACGCCGGCACCGATGACGAAGACCTTGGCCGGCGCAAGAGTCCCCGCGGCGGTGGTGAGCATCGGGAGGATGCGCGGGAGCTCGGCCGCGCCGAGGAGGACCCCCTTGTACCCGGCGAGGGTCGCCTGGGAGGAGAGGGTGTCCATCGCCTGGGCCAGGCTGGTGCGCGGCACGAGCTCGAGTGCGAAGGCGGTGACACGCTTTCCCGCGATGGCGCTCTGGTCGCCCGTCGCGGGGTTGAGAAAGCAGAGGAGATAGCTGTTCGCCTTGAGCCCGGCGATCTCCGCCGGCGTCGGGCGCTGGACCTTCAGCACGAGGTCGGCCCCCCACGCCTCGGCATCGGTCCCCAGATGCGCACCCGCCGCTTCATAGGCGGCGTCGAGGAGCCCCGCGGCGACCCCTGCGCCCCGTTCGATCACCACTTCGGCGCCGGCCCTGGTCAGCCGTCCGATCGTTTCTGGAACGAGGGCGACACGCCGCTCGCCCGCGATGCTCTCCCGGGGTACTCCGATACGCATCAAAGACCGGTCGGTTGATAGTGGATTGGTGCCACGGGGAATCTACCGCCCGCGGGAAGTCGGGCAACCGGTAAAGTTTCTAAGGCCGTCATCACATCGGGGCGCACCGCACCGTGAACTTTAGTCGCGAAAACACGGAATGACTGACAAAGCGCTGAGTGCTCCGTGACCCGGATAGCTCCTTTCAAGTTTGCATTCATCGTGATTTTTCTGGTCGCAGGGGGAGATCCGCCGAGCACCCACATATCCCTTCGGTCGACAGATCGGAGCTCCAGGCGGAACGGAGCGTTTCGCGTTTCCTCTGTTGTTCCGCGTTTTCGCGACAAAAGTCCACGGAGCGCCGCCACCCAGGCCGGATCCACCCCCCAGCTTCCTAGAAACTCAACCCCCCGGGCAGTCGGATCGCCGCGAGGCGGTCCTGCAACACCTTCTTCTGGGCGTCGATCTGCGCCTGCGCGTTCTTCACCCGGTCGTCCACCTGGGCCTGCAGCTCGGCCACGCGCGCCCGGGCCGCGGCGATGCGCGGGGCCGCTTCGGCGTCGACTTGGGCGCGGAGCTTCGCCTCGGCCTTGGCGGCCTCCTCGCCGACGATCTCGCGCATCCGGCCCGCCATCACGTCGCCCAGGTTCGAACTGATCACGAGGGTCGGCGCTGAGATCGTCCCGCCGAGCCGCGCGCGGACGTCGAGGTCGGTGACGCCGTCGAGCACCCGGGCCAGGAGCGCTTCCTTGGAGTTGAGCGCTCGGCCGCTGTCGGCGTGCCAGGTGATCCCCTTGGTCGAGAGCGACCAGTTCCCGTCGAGCCGCTCCCCATCGAGGCGGAAGTCGAGCCCGATCGCCCCACGCGTGAGGTCGGCCGTGAACGGGAGCCCGGGGACGTGGAAGTCCGGTAGCGGGATCCCCTGCACTGTCGCCGAGGCGGAGTCGCGCATCCGTGGGGTGGTGTGATCGAGCGCGCCGCCGAGCTGCAGTTGGATCGGGATCTCGGTGCCGACGGTCCCGCGGCCGCGGAAGGTCATCGGTCGACGGGTGAGGGTCGGGTCGTTGGTGAGGTCGGTGGCGACCATCCGGAAGGCGACGTCGCGACTCTGTGCACCACCGGCGCTCAACGCCAGCTCCGCGTGCTTCACGAGGAGGCCCGGCAGGTCCACGAGGATCGGGAAGCGGACGGTGGTGCCAGAGCGCCGGAGCCGCTGCGGCCCCGGTTGCTGGCGCGGCAGGAGTCCGGGGGGCGCGTACTTCCGCACGATCGAGGTCCAGTACAGCGCCTGCTGGAAACGGTCGATCGAGATCGCCCCGAAGAGCGCTCGGCTCAGGTCGGGACCCGAGAAGCTGGGCAGCTTGAGCAGTGAGCGCGCGAAGGCGTAATCCTGCTGGCGCGCCAGGTCGAGCGCCCGGAGCCCCGTATTGAGCGTATCGACCTGGGACTTGGCGTTCCGTTCGAGGGCGGTCACCCGCTCCTTGGCCTTGTTGAGCGAGTCGATCCCCTGACGGAGATCGGTGACGGCCGCGCGCGCCGCGTTCAGGTCGCGCACGTTCACCTGGGCGAGCCGGTCGCCAAGGGCCTTCGCGGAATCGAGCATCGGCTGCAGCCGGAGCCCGGCGTAGCCCCGCTCGATCGATGCTCGTCCGGAATCGGCACGCTCCGTGAACGCATTGGCGGCCTGCACGGTCTTCAGCTGTGACGGGTCACCGATGAGCGCCTGGATCGTGTCCGCGGGAAGGAGCGAAAGCAGCGGCACGTCGAATTGCCTGGTGAAGTCGTGCACCAGCGCCATGACGTTCTGGGCGAGCCCGCGCTGGTATTCGCGCGCGGGGGTCCGCCGGGGGACGTTGAAGCGGATCCCCGTCAGGGTGGCATCCTCGATCACGAGCTTCGAGTCGACCAGCGGGGCCGGCGCGATCTTCAGCCGGAGCGAATCGAACTCGAGGAGGTTCCGGCCCCGGTCGAAGGGGTCGGCCAGCTGGAACTCCCCCATCTCCACCGCGGCCTCGGTCTCGAGGATATGGAACCGCCCGATGTCCACCTCGGCGCCAAGGGACTCGGAGGCCGCCTCCTCGGTGGTCTGGCGGATGAGGCGGTCGGCGAAGAGCGCCCAGAGGAGCGCGAAGAGCGCGACGAAAGCGAGGAGCGCGGCGATGGCCTTCCAGCGGATCAGTTTCATCGCATCACTCCGGCGCGAACCAGCGATAGACATTGTACAGGCTCGAGGCCTTCACGGCCCTGAACCAGGCCGACTTCTCGATATTCGGGGCCCAGACGGCACGGTACTTCGTGATCCCGAGGCGTGCGCCGAGGTAGACCAGCGGCAGCGTGATCACCCAGAAGAGCGTCGCGCCAAGCGTCACGGAGTTGTTGATCTGGGTGTACGGGATCAGCGGCCAGTTGACGACCCGGGTCCAGAACGGGGTGAGGTCGACGCGGGTGATCAGCAGGTAACGACCGAGGGCGTCGAAGAGGGGGTCGAACGCGAAGCTCAACGGGGTGAAGAGGGCCCAGCCGAGCATCCCGCCGCCGAAGCTCACATTGAGCATCACCAGGAGCACAAAGAGCAGCGCCCAATGCAGGGTGAGCATCGGGATGAAGGCGAGCCCCGCCCCGAGGGTGATCCCCCAGGCGACCTGGTTGGGGGTGCCGTCGGAGTGCAGGGTCTTGAAGATCGACTGAATGAGCTTGAGGAGTGCGAGCATGCCTTCCCTGGGTTGCGGTGGTGATCCCTCGCTGTGCTCGGGATGATCTACGTCGGCAGTCTATCGGCCGCCGACGTAGATCACTTTCCAGATCTTCCCCTGCGTATCGGACCCCACATAGAGTGCCCCGTCCGGCCCGACCGCGAGTCCGATGGGGCGGATCGCATTCGTCCCGGCGCCCTGCAGGAAGGTCTGATACCCCCCACTCGGCCGCCCATCGCGAAAGGGGACGTACACCACCCGATATCCCGCCTGCGGCAACGGCGAACGGTTCCACGAACCGTGGAAGGCGAGGAAGACGCCCGCGCGATAGGCCGAGGGGAAGCTGTTCCCGGTGTAGAACGTGAGCCCGATCGGGGCCCAGTGTCCGGGGAAACCGATCGCGGGAATGAGCTTGGGACCGCAGTCACCGATCTTCGTGCCGTCTCCACCGTACTCCGGCGCCTGGACCTTCTTGCCCTTCAGTTCATCGTAATAACAGTAGGGCCAGCCATAATCGGCGCCCTGCGCCACCGGCCCGAATTCCTCGGCCGGCAATTCTGCATTGAGCGAGTCCGAGAATCCCCAGTTGTTGCCGAGCTGATCTCGCCCGTGCGTCGCCATCCAGAGCACCCCGGTGTGGGGCTCGAAGCCCAACGCCATTGGATTGCGGAGTCCCGTGGCGAACCGGACGCCATCCGACTGCGCCTGCCCGATCCGAGTGCTCGAGAAACGCCAGATCCCGGCCCGGGTGGCGAGTTCGGTACAGGGTCGACGGCCGGGAGCTCCCGGGCTCCGATTCCGTTCCTGGCAACTGTTCGTGGCCGATCCGACATCGACATACACAAAGCCATCCTTCACCACGATCGGCTTGGCGCCGTGGTCACCGGCGTCGGGAAGGTCATGCACGACGACTTCGGCCCCGGCCGCCGGTTCCAATTGTCCGGGCGCCCATCTCCACCGGTACACCGTCTCGTCCGCCGCGAACCAGAGATATCCCTCGGCCAGCGCGATGCCGGTCCCGCTCTCTCGGCCCCACTCCTTCCGGGTCTCGGCCACCCCATCCCCATCCGCATCGCGGAGGGCGATGACCCCGCCACTCGCGCTGGCGATGAAGAGGTCGCCATTGGGCGCGACGACGATGTGCCGCGGGGCGCGGAGCCCCTCGGCCACAAGGACAGCGCAGAAGCCGGCCGGGACGGTGAGGGTGGAGTCGCAGACCGGCTTGAACCCAGGCGGGTAGGCGGGTGGGCGGACAGGCGGGTAGAACGCGGCGAGAGTCAGGAGGGCGCCGACGACGAGCGGTCCGCCCATGATCCGATTGTTTCGCAAGGGGACTCCTCCGGGGTGATTCGAAAGTAGCCCTCCACGGCCCGCCCGCCTACCCGCCTACCCGCCCACCCGCCTATATTCGCCCCCTATGACCACCGGCCAGTACGTCTATACGATGGCGAATCTCCGCAAGGTCGTCCCGCCCAGCCGGGAGATCTTGAAGGGGATCTACCTCGCCTTTTACCCCGGCGCCAAGATCGGGGTCCTCGGCTCCAATGGGGCCGGCAAGAGCTCACTCATCAAGATCATGGCGGGCGTCGACCACGAGTACCAGGGTGAGGCCCGCCCGATGGATGGGCTCAAGATCGGCTACCTCCCCCAGGAACCGAGTCTCGACGCCACGCTCGACGTCCGCGGGAACGTGGACCTGGCGGTCGGCGCCCAGCGGAAGATGCTGGCCGACTTCGAGGCGATCAGCGCCAAGTTCGCCGAGCCGATGTCGGACGACCAGATGACCAAGCTGATGGACAAGCAGGGCGCCCTCCAGGAGAAGATCGAGCACCTCGGGCTCTGGGAGCTCGACCG
>JANMWE010000032.1:0-3134 GCA_031393795.1 Gemmatimonadota bacterium | reverse complement strand
CATGCCACCATCCCCGGGGAGACCAACATCTTCATCGCCGACTGGGTGGAGTAGCTCGTCGCGCGCAGTCTGCGCGTTAAAGGGGAGCCGTCCCGAACGGAGTGAGGGGCCTGCTTTCATTCCAGCAGATCTCTCGCTGCGCTCGGGATGGTTCCCTTGCTCACTCAGCTACCTGAAACCAGGAGCTTCGTCCTGCATTTCGACATGACCGCGCCCCTCGACGCCAAAACTCCAACAGCCCCCGCGCCTCCGGCCCCGAGGCCGGGGGCGGCCGCGTGGTTGCTCGAGTGGCTCAAGTCGATCGCCTTCGCCCTGGTGGTGTGGCTCTTCCTCCGCGCCTTCGTGATCGAGGCGTTCCGGATCCCCTCGCAGTCGATGGAGAACACCCTCCTCGTCGGCGACTTCCTCTTCGTCAACAAGGCGGTCTACGGGGCGGAGGTGCCGCTGCTGCATTGGCGGCTCCCGGTCATCCGCGAGCCGGCGCGCGGGGACGTGGTGATCTTCGACTCGGTCGAGCCGGAGCGCGCCGGGATGAAGATCGTGAAACGGGTCGTAGGGCTGGCGGGTGACACCCTCGCGATGCACGGCGGCGTCCTCTACCGCAACGGCAGCGCCCTCAGCGAGCCGTATGCCGTGCACGACGGCGCGCCCCACTCCGAATCGCCCGAGGCGCGGGCCCAGATGCGGTCGTGGCAGGTCTCCCACCTCGCGGGGAACGACCCCGATCACTATTGGCCTGACCTCAACGAGTGGGGCCCGATCGTCGTACCGCACGATTCGCTGTTCGTGATGGGCGACAACCGGGAGAGCTCCTATGATGGCCGCTACTGGGGATTCCTCCCCCGTGCCAACGTCCGCGGGACCCCGCTGTTCGTGTACTACAGTTACGACCCCGTCACCACCAAGGTGGCCCCCGCCCTCACGAACATCCGGTGGGGGCGCCTCTTCCACGTGCCTCGGTGACTGGAGACGAACGAGGAGAGGTGGAAGGAGTCGAAGCAGGAGTCGGTCGCTGATCGTTCCGGCCCGACTATCTTTCTCTCGACTCTCGTCTCCTCCTACGACTCCTGTTACGTCTCCTTTTTCGTCTCACCTTCGGGCGACCACTGATCTTGACCGCACCTAAGACGCCACCCGCAACGCCGCCCGCCGCTCCTGCTCCGCAGGGCACCAAGGCCTGGGCCCTCGAATGGCTGAAGTCGATCGCCTTCGCCCTCGTGGTCTGGCTCTTGTTGCGCACCTTCCTTTTCGAGGCCTTTCGCATCCCCTCGGAGTCGATGGAGAACACCCTCCTGGTCGGCGATTTCCTCTTCGTCAACAAGGCCGTCTACGGGGCCGAGGTGCCCTTCCTCCACTGGCACTTCCCGAAGTACCGGGACCCGGCGCGGAACGATCTGGTGATCTTCGATTCGGTCGAGGAGAAGGATCTCAAGGTCGTGAAGCGCGTCATCGGGCTGCCTGGTGACACGCTCGAGATGCGCCAGCACCTGATCTACCGGAACGGCGCCGCCCTGGTCGAGCCGTACGCGCGCTACGCCGACGCCCCCACCCCCGACGAGTCTGATCGCCGTCTCAAGATCAAGACATGGCAGGTGCCCTACCTCGTCGGGAAGGACACCGCCACCTACTGGCCTGACCGCGACACCTGGGGCCCCATCGTGGTACCGCACGACTCGATGTTCGTGATGGGGGACAACCGCGACGAGAGCTGGGACGGGCGGTACTGGGGATTCCTGCCTCGGATCAACGTGCGCGGCACGCCGCTGTTCATATACTTCACCTACGATCCGGACACCTACAAGCCGCTGCCGTTCATCACGAATATTCGGTGGGGCAGATTCTTTCATGTCCCACGGTAGGTAGAGACGAAGGAGGAGACATAGAAGGAGTCGAGAGAGGAGTCGGTCGTCTCCTTCTCCGACTCCTTTGTCGTCTCCTCCCTAGTCTCTATTTCCGAGAGGGTGCCCACATCGCCACGATCGCGGCCAGGCCCGCCACCCCCGCTGCCACGCAGAAGGGCGGCACGAAGCTCCCCAGCGAGGCCAGCAGCCCGAAGAGGGGCGGCCCGATGATCCGGGCCGACGCGCCGACCGCGTGGAGCACGCCGAGCGAGCGGCCCTGGTGTTCGGGCGGGGTGTGGCGCGAGACGTAGCCGGCCACGCCCGGTCCCACGAGTCCCCATCCCACCCCGATCACCACCAGCGCCAGCACCACCACCGCCGTCGCTTCCACCGCAGAATGTGCCAGTTGGCCGGCGCCGCTCAAGGTCCCGAGCCCCAGGCTCAAGATCACCGCGCCGAGGACGATCAGGCCTCGTTCCCCGACCCGCTTCGCGACCCGCCCGACCAATCCTCCCTGCACGATCGCCGTGATCCCACCCAGCACCACGAAGAGCGCGGAGATCCTGGGCCGATCGTACCCGAGGTCGCGCTCCGCGAAGAGCGACAGGAGCACGTAGAGCACCGTGAACCCGAGCGTGGCCAGGAACGCGACGGCGAACGGCGCATATCGCTCGGCCGGCGCGCGCAGATCCGCGCTGGTCGCCGAGGCAGTTTCCTGACCGCCTGACCGCCTGACCGCCTGACCGCCCGGAAGCACAAAGAACGCAGCAAGGAGGTTGGCCCCGGTCAGCGCCACCGCGACGATCCCCGGCATCGCCGCGCCGAAGAGGCTCGAGATCCCGGCCAGCGCCGGCCCCACGATGAAGCCGAGTCCGTACGCGGCACCGATCAACCCCATCGCCTTGGCGCGCTCCTCGGGGCGGGTCCGGTCGGCCAGGAAGGCCTGCCCCACGCCGACGCTCGCGTCGCACGACCCCGCCACGAGGCGTGAGAGGAGCAGCGCCGAGAAGCTCCCGGCGAGGGCGAAGATCAGGTAGGAGAGGAACGCACCGGCGAGCGACATCAGCATCACCGGCCGGCGCCCGATCCGGTCGCTGAGCCGGCCCCAGAGCGGTGCCGTGAGCAGCTGCATCGCCGGCGTGGCGGCGACCAGGAGACCGATCAGCGCTTCGTTCCCGGTGTACCGCGCCGCATAGCTCGGCAGCAGCGGCATCACGATGCCGAAGCCGATCAGGTCGACGAAGACGACGAGGAAGACGATGCGGGTGGGGCGGTCGCGGACGGGGTTGTCGG
>JANMWE010000025.1:0-5996 GCA_031393795.1 Gemmatimonadota bacterium | reverse complement strand
GGCGGCGGGTCGGCGAAGAGACAGCGGTAGCAAGGCCCCCCCGGCGCGAACACCGAGGCCTGCCCTTCCCAGCGGAAGATGCTGCCGTAGACCAGCGGCTTGCGTTCCAGCACGCACGCGTCATTCAGCAGGTAGCGGGTCGGGAAATTGTCGGACCCGTCGAGCACGACGTCGTACTGCCGGACGATCTCCCGCGCGTTCACGCTGGTGAGACGCTCTGGGATCGCCGTCACGAGGACGTGCGGATTGAGGTCGCCCAGCCGCGCCTTGGCCGAATCGACCTTGCGGACGCCGAGGGTGGCCGTGCCGTGGATGACCTGGCGCTGGAGGTTGGTGACATCCACGCGGTCGGCATCGGCGAGGCCGATCGTCCCCACCCCGGCTGCGGCCAGGTAGAGCGCCGCCGGCGCGCCGAGCCCGCCGGCCCCGACCACCAGCACACGCGCCTCCTTGAGTTTCCGCTGGCCCTCAAGGCCGAGTCCGGGAAGCACGAGGTGGCGGCTGTAGCGGAGCAGTTCGTCGCGCGAGAGTTCGGTCATCGGTCCTGCTAACAAGACCGCCCGGCGAGAGCCGGGCGGAAGGTGATCGGTGCGTCGGTCAGGCCCGGGCGGACGAGAGCGTCACCAGCTCCTGCACCTCGGCGTGATCCTTGAGGAGGTCGGCGAGCGTGATCCCTTCGAGCAGATCGTCCACCCGTTTCTGCAGTGCCTGCCAGACCGGGCGGATGTTGCAATTGCTCTCCGGGGCGCAGCGCTCGGCGTCGACCGGGTGGTGCTCGCAATTCATCTCGAAGGTCTGGTGCTCCGAGGCCGTCATCACGTCGCGCACCGAGATCTGGGCCGGCTCCTTGGCGAGGTAGTACCCTCCCTTGGCACCCCGGACGCTCTCGACCAAGCCGGCCCGCCGGAGGCGGAGGAGGATCTGCTCGACGTAATCCCCCGGCAGCCGTTCGGTCTCGGCCAACTCGCGTGCGGCCACCGGGCCGACCCCCGTCCGACCACGCTTGGCGAGGTGGAGGGTGATGATGAGGGAATACTCGGTCCAGGTCGTTACGCGCATGGTACCTAATATGGGAGCTTGAGCCTAGGGATTCAAGGATGGCGGGAATGGCTACTGGCTATTGGCTGTTGGTGGATCCGAGTACGGCCTTGATCGCGACCGTGCGCGGAGTCACCAATAGCCAAGAGCCAGCAGCCGTTGGTCTCAGCCCCCGCCCGGGAGGGGCTTTCCGCCGGGAATGCCGAGCTCGGTCATGGCGCGGAGGTCGAGGATCTCGTCGAGTTCCTTCCCCTTGAGGATCCCCTTCTTGGTCACGAGCTCCTTGACCGTGAGCCCGGTGGCGATCGCCTCCTTGGCGAGCTTGGCCGACTCGGCGTAGCCGATCTTCGGGGCGAGGGCGGTGACCAGCGCGGGGCTCCGCTCGAGCCAGTGGGCGCACATCACTTCGTCGGCCTCGATCCCTTCGACCGCGCGCTCGGCGAAGACCCGGCCCGCGTTGGTGAGGATCGTCAGCATCAGGATGAGGTTGTGGGTGATGACCGGCATCATCACGTTGAGCTCGAGCTCCCCCGCCTTGGCCGCCATCGCCACGGTGGTGTCGAGCCCGAGGGCCTGGTAGCAGACCTGGTTGACCATCTCGACGATCGATGGATTCACCTTCCCCGGCATGATGCTCGACCCCGGCTGCACCGCGGGCAACACGATCTCGGCCAGGCCGGTGCGCGGGCCCGAGGCGAGGAGCCGCAGGTCGTCGGCGATCTTGCAGAGGTCCAGGACGTAGCCCCGCACGGCGCCGCTGAAGGAGGCGATGTCGCCCATCGACTGCATCATCTGCACCCGGTCCTCACCGACCGAGAGGTCGAGCTTGGTGATCACCTTGAGGTGCTTCACCATCAGGGCCGGGTAGGTGACCTCGGCGTTGAGGCCGGTGCCGACCGCGGTGCCGCCGATGCCGAGCTCGTGCAGCCAGGCCGCGGCCTGGTCGATCTTCTTCCGATGACGGGCGATGGTGTGGCCGTAGGCGGTGAATTCCTGGCCCAGCCGGATCGGAGTCGCGTCCTGCAGGTGGGTGCGACCCGACTTGATGACGTGGTCGAACGCCTTCCCCTTGGCGAGGAAGGCATGGGCCAGGCGATCCATCACGGCGACGAAGGCGGGATAGAGCGCCAGTGTCGCCAGCCGCATCGCGGTCGGGATGGTGTCGTTGGTGCTCTGGGCCATGTTGACGTGATCGTTCGGATGCACCGGCGCGTAGCTGCCCCGCGCGGTGCCGAGGATCTCGTTGGCCCGGTTGGCCAGCACCTCGTTCACGTTCATGTTGTGGCTGGTGCCGGCCCCCGCCTGGTATGGATCGACGATGAACTGGTCTCGGAACTTGCCGCCCAGGATCTCATCGGCCGCCTGCACGATCGCGTCGGCGAGCCTCGGGTCGAGCCGTCCCGTCTCCTTGTGCGTGAGGGCGGCGGCGCGCTTGATCCACACCATCGCATCGACGAACGCCGGCATCGGCCGGAGTCCCGAGATGGGAAAGTTCTCCGCGGCGCGGAGGGTCTGGATCCCGTAGAGGGCTTCGGCGGGGACGGCCTTTTCGCCGAGCGGGTCCTTTTCGATTCGAGTCGCCATGACGGTGTTCGATCAGCGGGTGGTGGTATGACTGGAGACAGCGGCAAAGGTAATTCGCCTTCTACCTTGCCGCCTCCTTGCCCTTTCCTTTGCCTTTGAACGCCCTCCGCACCACCTCCCACCCGAACACCCGGACCGCGAGCCAGCTCCCGAGCGCGACCCCGACAAAGGTGGTGTAGAACCGCCACCAGATCAGCAGCTCCACCTCTGCCCCGCCCGCGCTTCCCGCCGCGCCGGCCAGCAATCCAAGATCGACCACTCCCGCCCCCGAAGGCGTGGGGAGCGCCATCTGACTGAAGAGCAACGCGAACGAGCCGACGATCGCCGGCCCGAGCGGCGGCGGATCGGGGAGGGTGGCCATCAGGATGGGGAGGATGGCGGTGCGGGAGGCAACGTTCACGAACGTGGTCACCGCCGAGAGGAGCACGACCCCCGGAGGCATCCGACGGCCATAGACCAGCAGCCGGCGCCAGGGTCGGCGCGCCACGCGGGCGGTGAGGTGGACGCGCCGGCGGACGAGGAGGACGAGCAGGAGGCTCCCGACCACCACGAGCGCCAGCCAGACCCACGACCGCGCCAGGCCCCGGAGCAGCAGCGGCGCGGTGTGGGCGATCCACCCCGGGGCCAGCCAGTACCCGATGCCAGCGGCGGAGAGGATGATCACCGGCCACATCGTGATCACTTCGAACCCCACCGCGACGAAGCAGGCGGTCGCGGGGACGCCGAACTTCAGCAGGGAGGCGATGCGCACCGGTTCGCCACCAAGGCGCATCGGGGTGACGGCGCAGGCCGCGTCACCGATGGCGTTCGTGGACAGCGCCTCGCCAAAGCGCAGCGGGTGACCGAGCGCGCCGGTGAGGGCGCGAATGCGGAGGGCGCGCGCCGCCTGGTCGAGGACGACCAGGCCGACACAGAGTGCGTGCGCTTCGAAGCTGCCAAGCATCGTCAGGAGGGCCGGGCCAGCAGTCGGCGGTAGGTGGCGAAGAGCTTCGTGAACGAGGCATCCCAACCGTGATAGCGTTCGGCCGAACGCCGACCGGCCATTCCGAACGCAGCAAGATCGTCCCGGAAGAGTGCGATCGCCGCCGCAGTCAGCCCGTCGCGGTCGTTGAAGGGGTAGCGCGCCCCTCCACCGGTGGCGGCCACGCGCTCGGCCACGCCGCCGCGGTCGACGGTCAGGATGGGCGTCCCCGAGGCCATCGCTTCGAGCGCCGCGAGGCCGAAGGTCTCGTACGGCCCCGGTGCGAGGTAAACATCGATCGCGGCGAGGAGATCCGCGAGGCGCTCACGATCCTGCTCGAACGGCAGCCAAATGACGCGGTCGGCGTAGGGATGCTTCCGGAGCGCGCGTGCCTGCGGACCGTCACCGAGGAGGGCGAGGCGCGCGCCGGTACGATGCTCGACCGGCGCCCACGCGTCGAGGAGGAGGTCGAGCCGTTTCTCGCGCGCGAACCGGCCCGCGAAGAGCGCCACGGGCCCATCGGGGAGGCCCGCGCGCCGGCGGGTCTCGCCGGCCACGGCACGACGGCGGGGATGGAAATGGTCGAGGTCGACGCCGAGGGGGACCTGCTCGACGTTGGTGACGCCGTGGGCGCGGAGCTCTTCGGCGACGAAGGGGGAGGCGACGATCACCGCGCGGCAGCCGCGCGCGAGGCGGCGCACATAGCGCCAGCCGAGCGCTTCGAGCGCGCGCTGCGCACCGCCCCGCTCGTGGTCGGGAGCGATCAGTCGCGGGAGATGCCCGTGATAGAACCAGACCATCGGGGCCTGCAGGCCGCGGTTGGCGATGCGCGCGACCCAGGGGACCAGCAGGTGGCTCCCGATCTCGATCAGGTCCGGGCGCTCGTGCTCGAAGATCCGTCGAGCGGTGCGGGTCGAGAGGAGGAAACGATATGGGGCGTTGAAGGGGATCGCCGGCCCGTGAAGCTGGTAGGTACGGGTGCCGGCCGATTCGGCGAGCGCGTCACCCCGCCCCGGCACGACGAGCGTCTGGCGGATCTCCGGATGCGCAGCGACCCACGTCGACTTGGCGTCGAGGTAGGTGCGGATCCCACCGCTCGTCTCCCCGACGTACTCGGTGATGTCCAATACGCCGAACGACCCCTCACGTTGCCGTGCGGGGAGGGCCGCCGAGCTCAGGTCGATGCTCAGTCCGAACAGTCTCCGTGGGGGTACACGGTGCCGCAGTTGGGACAAGGGTTCTTGCACCCCATCCGCCGGGGCGGCACGGGAAAGCCGCAGCGCTGGCAAGGATCGGCGCTGGGGCGCTGTGGCGCTGGGGCGCTGAACTGCCTCGAGGCCGGACCTGGTGTCTTCATGCGGAGCGGACCGGGCGAAGGAACGGATTCGTCGCGCGCTCGATACCGACCGTGGTGGAACGGCCGTGGCCCGGATAGACCACGGTCGCGTCGGGGAGCGAGAGGAGCGCACGCGCGATGCTGTCGATGAGGGTGCGGTGATCGCCCCCCGGCAGGTCGGTCCGCCCGACGCTCCCGGCGAAGAGCACGTCGCCGACGATCGCGAGCCCCTGTCCGACAATGCAGACGCTCCCCGGGCTGTGCCCCGGCGCGTGCCGGACACCGAACTCGAGTTCCCCGACCCGCACGGTGTCGCCGTCGTGCCACTCGTGCTCGGGAGGCGGCAGGGTCACCCCTTCCCACGGCATCGGGCCGAAGCGGGGTGCCGCGTCATACAGGAAGCGGTCCGCCGGGTGGAGCCAGATCGGTGCCGACGTGAGCTCGCGCACCGCAGGGATGCCGAGCACGTGGTCCATGTGGCCATGGGTGAGCCAGATGCCGTCGCAGGTCCACCCCCGATGCCGAAGCGCCGCGAGGATCGGGGCGGGGTCCTCTCCCGGATCGATCACGGCGCAGCGCTCGGCCACCGGATCGGCGACCAGGTAACAGTTCTCGAGGTAACGGCCATTGGGGACCGCTACGACGCAGGGCTCACGCACCGCTGGCACTCCCGGCGGGCACCAGCTTGCCCTGACCGCGGAGCTCGGTGAGGTACTTCTCGACCGCGATGGCGGCGGTGGTGGCGTCGCCGACGGCGGTGGTGACCTGCCGGGTGAGCTGGACCCGGAGGTCGCCGGCGGCGAAGAGCCCGGGGATCGAGGTCATCATCCGGTCATCGGTGATGATGTAGCCGCTGGCGTCGTGGTCGAAGTGCCCTTCGATGAGCCCCGAGTTGGGCCGGAAGCCGACGAACACGAATGCGCCGGTGACCGCGAGGGTGGACTTGGCCCCCGTGACGGTATCCTCGAGCGCGAGCGACTTGAGGCCGGTGGCCTCGCCCAGCATCTCGTTGACCTTCTTGTTCCAGATCACCTCGATCTTCGGATTGGCGAAGAGCCGCTCCTGCAGGATCTTCGA
>JANMWE010000017.1:0-2541 GCA_031393795.1 Gemmatimonadota bacterium | reverse complement strand
TACACCCGGCCCGTCACCACCTTCCGCGTGTTCTTGATCTCGAACCCGCCGTGTTGCGGGATCAGCGCATTCCACCGTTCGCTCCACCCCACGTGGGCCGCGAGCTGGTCGAGCACCGCGAGGAGGGCGACCGGCAGCGTCCGCATATCTCCATCCTCGACCTTGAGCGCGAAGCCGAGTCCGGTACCGACGAGGGTGCCGCAGTAGACGCCGTCGGCGCCGAGCTTCACGAGCACCTTCCCGGGGGCGGCCTGCATCACGTCGGTGCAGCTCCGGCCGGTGCCGGCGACGAGGTCGGGGCGCGCCAGCATCGCATCGCGGAGGATGGCCAGGCCGGGTGAGGCGCCATCCCCGAGCGCCGCGTAGGCGCGGGCCATGCCACTGAGAGGGAGCCCGAAGCAGACGGCGGCGCAGCCGTCCACCGCGAAGTGCAAAGGCGCTGGAGGCGCGTAAGGCGCGGCAGGAACTGCACCCTCACGCGACTGTCGCGCCTGTCGCGCCTCTTCTGCACGCGCCTTGGTGCCAGTCCACTCCTCCACTGCCGTCACGATCCGCTGCTGCACCGGGTGGTCCTTCCTCTCGTACCCCGCGGTCGGCCACCCACGGTGCTTCGCCTGCGCCAGCATCCCGCTGTGCTTCCCGCTGCAGTTGCTCCACCTCGGCGTCGGTTGCACGCCCTCGCGCTGGATCCGCTCCAGCACCTTGGGGCCGAGCGGCGGATGCGGCCCGCAGGCGAGATCGGATTCCGTGCACCCGATCTTGGCCAGGAACCGGTCGGTGACCTCGAGGTGCATCGGCTCGCTCGAGTGCGACGCACAGGCGAGCGCCAGCTCCTCCGTCCCCAGCCCATACCGCTCGGCACCCCCATCCTCGACCAGCGGCAGTGCCTGGAACGGCTTGGCAGCGGAGCGCCAGAAGGTCACGAGATCCGGATCACCCGCCGAAGCGATCAGTTCACCGCCCCAGCGCCCGAGCGCCCCAGCGCCACGTACGACCGCCACCGACACGACGTGCGCCGACTCGACGGCGTCGCCGCGGGTCGCGAGGATGCGGAAGGGACTCACGGCTGCGGGATCTCCAGGTCGCGACAGATCTTCTCGGCAAGGAAGCCGTTGATCTCACGATGACGAGGCACGGTCGACACCTTGCGTGCCTTCGGATTCAGATAGATGGAATGGCTGCCACCTTCACGGAGAAGCTGGCAGCCATTGTCCTCCAGGTGCCTGACGAGATCCCGGCGCTTCACGACCCGAGCGTCAGCGGCTCACGCACGACCTTCGCACCCTTCAACCCGGCTTCGCTGAGGACGCGATTTGCCTCCAACACCATCAGGACCGATTCGCGCAGGTTGATGCGCGCTTCCTCCAGAGTAGCCCCTTGGGTGTTCGCCCCGGGCAACTCCTCCACGAAGGCGATGTACCCCTCGGCTACCTGTTGAAAGACCGCAGTCAGTGTCGGCATGGTCGGCATCTCCTGGACGGGAATATAGCACCCAGCGTCACGGTTCGACCGCTTTGCTCGGGGGACCCCCCGCCGGAGGCGGCAGGTGAACTCCAGGTCGAACCGTTGCGGCGCAGCTTGCTGCGCGAGGAAGCCTCGGCGCTTTCCATTGTGGCGCGGCTTGCCGCGCATCCGAACTGCGGCCGCGGTGTGAACGCATCGTTGGGACGCTTGGCCGAGGGCCGCCCGCCCCGGGCGGCCGTTGTGGGGAAGTTTTTTGCGCCAAGGCCGCGCGGAACGCGCGGCCCTCGGCCCAGTATCCCAAACGACCGCGCCGATCGCGACCGTACTGGTCCTTCTCCTTTGCGCCGCAAGCGGCGCCGCAACGGGCGAGTCCGGATACGAGAAGCGGCTGCGCCGGCGGAAATCGGCGCCTCGGGCAGGGCCTTTCGGTGATGCATCGGAGGGCCCTTGGCGTCAGGGTGGCACGTCCACCACCTTGCAAGAACATAGCAATATTACTATAGTAGGATGGTGCTCCCGTGCGGAAAGACCTCCACTTCGTGGGCTCGAGCCGCAAGGATCTGCGCGCGATGCCCGAAAAGATCAAGGACGTGTTCGGGTACCTATCGTGCGGCGTTCACGATCGCATTCCCGGAGTGCGTGTACCTCCTCCACGTCTTCCAGAAGAAGTCACACTTCGGGAGTGCCACCCCGCCGCAGATCATCCGGACGATCCGCGACCGGCTCCGGACTGCAGCGTCCCACTACGAGGCACACTATGGCAAGACGTGACAGGGTCATCCCGAGCTCCGGCAATGTCTTCGCCGACCTGAAACTACCCGACGCCGATGAACGACTCGCAAAGGCAGAGCTAGTGAGCGTCATCCGCCGGATCCTGCGCGAACGCGACCTGACCCAGCGCGAGGCCGGGGATCTGCTGGGCCTGCGACAACCGGATGTCTCTGATCTCCTCCGCGGCAACCTGGCCCGCTTCAGCCGGGAACGGATCGAGCGCTTCCTGGTCCTCCTCGGCATGGACGTGAGCATCCGGGTCGCCCCGAAGCCGCCACGTCGGGCCAGCGGCCGCCTCACCGTGGA
>JANMWE010000307.1:0-3480 GCA_031393795.1 Gemmatimonadota bacterium | reverse complement strand
GGTGACTGGACCCAGAAGGAGCTCGCCTGGGTCTTCACCATCGCGATCGTCTTCCTCGGCCTCTCCGCCGCGGTCTTCGGCAAGTGGCTGGAGCGGGTCGGGCCGAGGCGAAGCGGGGTGACGGCGGCGATGTGCTGGGCGGGGGGATTCCTGGTGAGCGCCCTCGCGGTCAAGACCCATCAGCTCTGGCTGCTCTATCTCGGGTACGGCGTGCTGGGTGGGTGCGGGCTCGGGATCGGGTACATCACGCCGGTGTCGACCCTGATCAAGTGGTTCCCTGACCGACGGGGGTTGGCGACCGGGCTCGCCATCATGGGGTTCGGTGGGGGGGCGATGATCGCGAGCCCCCTGTCCCAGGTGCTGCTCGATCATTTCGCGAGCGCCACCGGCGTCGGCGTGGCCCAGACCTTCGTCGTCCTCGGCGTGGGGTACGGGCTCTTCATGCTGGGCGGGGCGTTCCTGTTCCGGGTCCCCGCCCCCGACTGGGCTCCGGCCGGCTGGACACCGCCGACCACCCGGCACTCCCTGGTCGCGGGCGGCACCGTGTTGGTCGGCGAGGCGGTGAAGACGCCCCAGTTCTACCTCCTCTGGGCCATCCTCTTCCTGAATGTCACCGCCGGGATCGGGATCCTGGAACAGGCGTCGCCGATGATCCAGGAGATGTTCCCCGGACGGGTCACGGCCGCCGCGGCCGCCGGCTTCGTGGGACTCCTCAGCCTCTTCAACATGGCGGGGCGATTCGCCTGGTCATCGCTGTCGGACCGGTTCGGCCGGCGGTCGACCTATTTCGCCTTCTTCACCCTGGGTCCCCTCCTCTACCTCGCCATCCCGTTCGCGGGGAAGCTCGGCAGCATCCCCCTTTTCGTCGGGTCGTGCGCCCTGATCCTGACGATGTATGGCGGCGGCTTCGCCACCATCCCGGCGTATCTCGCCGACCTCTTCGGGACCCAGAACGTCGGTGCCATCCACGGGCGGCTCCTGACCGCCTGGTCGGCGGCGGGAGTGGCGGGACCCGTGCTGGTGAACTGGATCCGGCAGGCCCAGCTCGACGCCGGCCTCACCGGCACCGATGTCTACGCACTGAGCATGCGCCTGATGGTGGGGCTCCTCCTCGGGGGGTTCGTCAGCAACCTCCTCGTGAGCCCGGTGGCGGCGAGGTTCTTCCAGCCCACCCCAGGCCACGCGCCCCCCGCACTCAGCGGCGGCGCGCCAGGATCGGAGGCAGGCCATCCCGCGGGGGGATCCGGGAGTTCGACCGTGGTCAGTTGGCTGGCCGTCTCTCTTCCCCTCGGATGGGGCGTCTGGATGACGTTCCAGAAGGCGCTGCAGCTATTCCGATGATATAAGTCGGCTATAGCTGCCCCTCACCCCTTGACGGGAGCCTTAAGGTTCACCAACGTGTTGGGGTACAACGTGTTGGATCTACCCCCCCACATCGCGGATCACCTACTTGACCAACTCTGGCCGAGCGACCCGTGCCCGAATCCCGACCCGCCGATCCTGGCGGGGCGGCGGGGTGGAGTGATAGCAGCACACGCGGGGGTAACAGGGCCGTGACGGCCTGTCGCCCCCGTCGTCTTTTTCACCCCTGTTCTTTGCCACACAACCTTTGCAGGAGCGCACCTCCCATGAAGCGCAGTCATCTCTGGTCCAGCGGCTTGGCCCTTCTCGCGACGATCCTGGCCGCGATGCCGGCCCGAGCCCAGCTCAACATGCAGATGGGAAATGGCTGGAGCATGGCCTTCTCCGGCAACGTCAACGGTTTCCTCACCTACGAGAAAACCGACAACAACGGTACCACTCCGAACGGACTGGTCGGCGCCGGGACCAAGGGGTTCAACATCAGGACGGGGCTGCTGCCCGCGTTCGCCGTCTTCTCGATCAAGGGCCGCGACGGTGGCCGCGACCTCGGCGCCACCTTCGGCTTCGCCCCCGAGATCCAGTGCGGCGGCGGCAGCCCCAACTACACCAACCGCGCCAACTGCCAAGGCACCCAGCTCGACATGCGCCAGGTGTTCATGACCGTCGGTGGGGTGCACGGTGGTTCGCTCCTGATGGGGCGTGACCTTGGGCTCTTCGGCCGGCAAAATATCCTGAACGACATGACTCTCTTCGGCACCGGGCCCACCGGCGGCCCGAACGGCGGCGGCACGACACTGGGGCGGATCGGGTTCGGCTACAACTACCCGAACTTCAACGCCCAGCTCACCTGGAGCAGTGCGGCGGGCAAGAACACCCAGTTCAGCATCGGTCTCTTCGACCCTGCCGAGGTCAATGACGATGCGGGCAACCCCGTCTTCTCGGAGACCACCCTGCCGCGCGTCGAGGCCGAGTGGACGATGAAGGGGAACAGCACCAACTTCTGGCTGAACGGATTGGCACAGACCGCCAAGATTCCGGTGGTGAACACCTCGCTGACCTCGTTCGGCGGGGGTGGCGGCATCAAGTGGTGGAACAGCAAGTTGACGGTGGTCGGCTCCGGCTTCTTCGGCTCCGGCATCGGGACTACTCTGAACTTCCTCAACGCGACCGACGGGGCCAAGGGCCGCACTACCTTCGGCGGCTACGGCCAGGCGATGATCGTGATGAACACCCGGACCTCGCTCGGGGTCAGCTACGGGCTCAACCAGATCAAGGGGACGAGCGCAGAGGGCAGCCCCAAGCTGACCAACAGCGCCATCGTGGCGGGGCTGTACAACAAGTACGACAAAATGCTCCGCTCCACGCTCGAGTTCACCTATAGCATTTCGAGCGACGACAACACAGCCAACAAGAACAACACCGGGATCGGCATTTCCGCCGGGCTGCTGCTGCTGTTCTAAAGCGGCACTGACGGGTGGTCCACGCGGGCCGGTCCTTCGGGGCCGGCCCGTTGTGCGCGGGGGCGGGAATCTGGTCCCATCGCCCCCGCGGAGCGGCGGTGGCTCCCCCGCGAGGTGTCATCCTGAGGGGCCTTGAGGCCGGAGCCTGCCCTGAGCGTCGCGAAGGGAAGGATCTCCGGGTAGCGCGGCCGAGATCGTCGAGAGGTGCGGGCCCCCAACAAGAGATCGCGTGAGTCCAGGCCGGAGATCCTTCGGGCGCTCCAGCGCTCTCAGGATGACACGGGTGCGAGAATCCACCGCCGCTTCGCGGGTCGCCACCCTACCCGGCCGAGCCTATTACCTTTAATTCAACCATTTAGTTGACTATGCTGGATTCACGCCTCCCTTCACCTCATCGTGAAGGGTACTTTGGTGTCCCTATGGCAGCCTTGCCGCTGGTCCAGCTGAGCCGGTCTTCCGCCGCCCCCACAGGCGAGACCCCCGGCATCCCCGCCCCCCCGGCCCTCGTCCGCAAGCCGTCCTGGCTCAAGGTCAAAGCCCCCGGTGGCGAGACCTACCTCGGCGTCAAAAAGATGATGCGCGATCTGGGGCTCCATACCGTGTGCGAAGAGGCCCGCTGCCCCAACATCGGCGAATGCTGGGAGCACAAAGCCGCCAC
>JANMWE010000287.1:0-31848 GCA_031393795.1 Gemmatimonadota bacterium | reverse complement strand
TTCTGCAGCGTCCCTGCCCGCTCTCCCTCTGAATACGACCAGTGCAGCGTAAGCCAGGTCCAGAACAGGATCATCAGGAGCGGCGTCAGCACGAGACCCACGCCGGTCAGGCGGAGGATCCGCAGCCACTTCCGCCGCGGGATCTCGGCCGCGGGTACGGGCGTCGGGATTTCGGGGGTCGGGTCGGTCATCGGAGGATCGCAGTAGGGGACAGGAAGAATCTAATCGGCGTCAGCGCCCGAATTCCTAGAAGGTGAACCCTTTCCCGATCGCCAGCACCCAGCCGGTGTCGTTCCGGTCGTTCTTGAATCGGTAGGCCGCATCGATCCGGATCATGGAGAGGCTGGTCGCCCGGCTCGGGCCGATCCGGAGGCCGACCCCGGCATCGCTCCCGGTGCGCCGTGCGTGCCCGGAGTACCACGCCCCGCTGTGATCCACGAAGGCGGCGAGTCCCAGCCCCACGAGGGACCACAGGTCGGGTGCGATCGTGTAGCGATACTCGATGGTCGAGTGGAATGCACGGTCGCCGGTGAAGGAGTGCGCCGGGAAGGCCCGGGGACCGATGCTCAGCCCCAGGTCGAACTCGTCACCGGGCGCCACGCCCTTCTTCCAGCCTCCTTCGAGGTGCCCCACGAAGACGTGGCGGGCCGCCGCCACCCAGCCGATCGTCCCGGCCACGCGGGTCGAACTGGAATCGGCCCCGCCCGGGAAATAGAGCGAGTTGTGCTGCAGGTCTACTGTGGCGAACGCGCGGTGGCCGATCTCGACCCCGTCGTGCATCAGGAAGACCGGGCCCACACCGGTGGCCTCGTAGCCCCATACCTTCGGCGCCAACGCCATCCCGAGCCGGACGGTGAAGCTGAGGTCGATGTCCTCCTGGGCCGCGAAGGTGCGGAACCCCTTGACCACCTGGAAATGGACCCGACTCAGCTCCCCCCACCCCTGCATACTGCCGGTCACGGTGCGCGGCGTGGTGTCGGGTCCGGCCCACGGCGTGATGTCGTCGCGCTTCACCACCCCGGTCAGGCCCACCCGAACGTAGCGACTGGGAAATGCGACCGGCGCCCAGCCAAGATCAGCACGGACGATGGTCTGGACCCGGCGAAGGGAGTCGGCCGGATCGGGGTCGCCACCGACGAAGTGGAGCACCCGATCGTCCTGGGCGAAGGCCGAAAGCTCCCCGAGCATCCGGCTCCCGGTCGAGAGCCAGGGGAGGCCGATCAGGCCGGCTGCCGCCCACCCATCGCTCTTGTTGAGGTACTGGGTGCGGACGGTGAGCTTCTCCGCGATCAGGCGGGTGCGCTGGAACACGAAGGAATTGATCGTACGGTCGGGAGTGCTCTTGCGTTCGAACCCGAGCTGGCCGGCAGTGCCGAGGAGGTTGTCCTCATACGCGCCGAAGGTCCAGTTCACCTGCTTGCCAGTGCTGCCGAAGCGGAAGTCGACCTTGGTGCTCCAGCCGTCGTCGGTGATGTACTTGAGCACGAGGCCGGAATCGGTGGTGACGGTGTCCACCGTCACCAAGCGGAAGACCCCCAGGCGGCGCATGTTGCGGGCCCCCTCGGCGGCGAGGGCGGAGTCGTACTGCTGACCCGGCTGGAGGAGGATCTCGCGACGGATCGCCGCATCGCTGGTGGCGATATGAAGGGCGTTGAGGATGCGGCCGTAGAAGGTGAGCGCCACCGGGCCGTGAAAGATGTCGTGGCGCTCGACGACGACGGCGTGGATCGTCTGCGCGGCAAGATGGCGGGGCGGCAAGACGGCAAGTACGGCGATCGCAGCGACCCACCCGACGCGCTTCATGACCCCAGCTCGGCCGCCGAGTTGAGGATCCGGTCGGGCTCCACCCGGCTCGCCCGCAGGTTCTCGGGACGGAACTTCCCGGTCTTCACCAACCACCCCTGGAATCCGGCGAGCTGGCCGCCGCGCACGTCGGTCCAGACATCGTCACCGACGACGACCGTGGTCCGACGGTCGTGCTCCACGCCGAAGCCGAGGGAGTTGAGCGCGGCGCTCCAGAAGGCCTCGACCGGTTTGCCGGCCATCGTCGCCTCGACCCCGGCGGCATTCTCGAGCAGCGCGACGAAGGGACCGGCGTCGAGGGAGGGGCCGTCGCGCCGATTCCACCACCGGTCGCGCGACAGGGCCAGAAGCACCGATCCTTCGGCCACGAGACGGAAGGCTTCGTTGAGCAGGTCGTAGGTCCATCCTTCGCCGAGATCGCCGATGACCACGGCGTCGGGACGCGCCTTGCCGCGCGGACGCCCCGAGGTGCCCGCGACCAGCTCGAACTCGCCGAGATCGGCGAGCGCGGGGTGATAGACGAACGGGGCGACGGTCTTGATCCCGGCGTTCCGGAGGATCGACGCCCCCGCCAGCACCGCCGTCTGCACGTGACCCGCCTCGGCCGGATACCCGTAGCCGCGCAACTGCTCCACCAGCGCGGAGCGGGGGCGGCGGGTCGTGTTGGAGACGTAGCGGATCGGGATCCGCGCCTCCCGGATGCGCGCGACCGCCTCGGACGCCCCGGGGACCGGGCCGTCGTCGGTGTAGAGCGTGCCCTCGCAATCGAGGAGGTAGGCGGTGATGGTCAAGGTACGTGAGTCGAAAAAGGAGACGAACAAGGAGACGACAATGGAAGCACAGAAGGAGACGAGGAAGGAGTCGGCCGGCGTGACTCCTTTGTTGTCTCCTTCTCCGACTCCTGCTTCGACTCCTCCAGGACCTAGCGCAGGCTCTCCACCACCCGCCAGAGTTCCACCGCGCTGAATTCCGTGAAGCGACCGATCAGCTCCCGCTCGGTCCACTCGACGAAGATCCATCCGGTGGAGCGGTGACTGGTGCCGTCCACGAAGTGGAGACGCCCGGCCCAGCGATCGCCCTCGTTGCGGGTCTCGAGATAGACCCCCCACCGCGCGTCGTGCCGGGTGAGGTCGCCGAGGTGCCGGGCCAGCGGCGCGTCGTGCAGGGGGGGAGACGCGCGTTGCATATCAGGGATGCCCATCCGGCCTCCGGGATGCCTGTTGCAGATTAGCGGCACGGGCGCGGGGCGGCAAGGCGGACAGGCGGACAGGCCGGGGTATCGTCTGCCTGTCCATCTGTCTACCTGTCCCCCGGTGTACCTGTCTATCTTGCCCTTCCTTATGGAACCCACCTCCTGCCCCAACTGCCGCGCCCCGGCGAGCGGAAAGTTCTGCTCCAGCTGCGGCGCTCCGCTCGGTCCGGCCGCGTGCGCCGGATGCGGCACCTCGATCACTCCCGGCGCGAAGTTCTGTCACCGCTGCGGTCGGGTCACCATGGGAGGCGGCGCCCCCGGGGGGCGCCCGCGCAGCAGATCGCCGTGGATCTTCGCCGGTGTCGCGTCGGTCGCGCTGATCGGCTGGCTGATCTGGTTCGTGAACCGCGGGGTGGAGGTGGCGCCGCCGCCGGCCGGCCGGACCGGCGGCGCCAATGCACCCTCCACCACCGGGGACGCCGGGACCCCGCCGGACATCTCGCAGATGTCGGGGCGCGAGCGGTTCCTCCGGCTGCACGACCGGATCATGGGGTCGCTCGAACAGGGGGACAGCGCCACCGCGGCGCAGTTCACCCCGATGGCGATCCAGGCCTACGGGATGCTCACCCCCGAAGAGCGTGACCTCGACATCCGCTACCACGCCGCGACCCTGATGCTCGGCTCGGGCGACCTCCGCGCCGCGACCGCGCTCACCGACTCGCTCGCGCGCGAGGTGCCGGGTCATCTCTTCGTGGACATGCTCCGCGCCGGGATCGCCGAGGGGAAGAACGACCGCCCGGCCGCCCAGCGGGCCTACGCCAAGTTCATTGCGGATTTCAACGCCCAGGTCGCGACCGGCCGCCAGGAGTACGTCGAACACCGGCCGCTGCTCGATGCGTTCAAGCAGCGCGCGGAGACGCTCGGGCGCTGAGGCGCTGGGGCGCTGGGGCGCTGGGGCGCTGGGGCGCTGGAAATCAATTTCATTCGACGCTCGACCATACTCTCGCTAGGCGCCAGGCGCTTCTCGCTATCCCAATGACCCGCACCATCACCGTCGCCCACAGCCCCGATTCCGACGACGCGTTCATGTTCTACGCGCTGGCCGAGGGGAAGATCGACACCGGCGACCTGCAGTACGTGCACGAGCTGCAGGACATCCAGTCGCTCAACGAGCGCGCCCTCGGTGGCGAGCTCGAAGTGACCGCCGTGTCGGTGCACGCCTACGCCTACCTCGCCGACCGCTACGCCTTCCTCTCCAGCGGTTCGTCGATGGGGGATGGCTACGGCCCGCGCCTGGTGGCGCTCACGCCGAAACCCGCCGACCCGCGCGCGGCGCTCAAGGGGCTCCGGGTCGCGATCCCCGGGAAGCTCACGACCGCCTACCTCGCCCTCCAGCTCTACCAGCCCGACGTAAAAGCCATCGTAGTCCCGTTCGACCAGGTGCAGGACGCCGTGACCCGCGGAGACGCCGACGTGGCGCTCGTGATCCACGAGGGGCAGCTCACTTACGGCGATGACGGCTTCCACCTCTGGGCCGACATGGGAGAGTGGTGGCTCGGCGAGACCGGGCTGCCCCTCCCGCTCGGCGGCAACGTCGTGCGGCGCGACCTCGGCCCCACGGTGGTGCGCCAGGTGGCGCGCGACCTGAAGGCGAGCGTCGTGTACGCGCTCGAACACCGGAAGGCCGCCCTCGCGCACGCGGAGCGGTTCAACCGGGGCATCGGGGAGGAACGCACCGACGCCTTCGTCGGGATGTACGTCAATCAATGGACGGTGGAGTACGGTGCGCGCGGCCGGCAGGCGGTACAGCTCGTGCTGGACCGCGCGGCCGAGGCCGGGATCATCCCGAAGAAGGTCGTGGTCGACTTCGAAGGGCCGGAGGGGACGGAGCGGGCCTGAGCCTCGGAGAGGGAGACATGGGAGGAGACCAGGAAGGAGAGGTTGAAGGAGTCCTGAGGGGGGCAATCCCTTCGTGTCTCCTTTGATGTCTCCTGGCACCTCTCCACCGTAGTCCCCATCAACGGCTCCTGAGGGTCCGGCCTCATTGACACCCCCCCCAGAGGGGGTACGTTCCGAAATCCCCCTCGCTCCGGCGGCCCGCGTGACCGATCCCACCACCCCCATCTCCCTGCTCATCGTCGATGACGAGGACGCCCTGCGGGGGGCGCTTATGCGGTACCTGACCCAGCAGGGGTACTCGGTCTACGGGGCCGCGAGCGCGGCCGAGGCGATGAGCGCGGTCCGGGCCCACCGGATCTCGGCGGTGTTGCTGGACGTCCGGATGCCCGACAAGAGCGGGGTCGACACCGTCCCCGATCTGCTCGGGGTCGATGCCGACCTGGCGATCGTGATGCTCACCGCCGTCAACGACGCGACCACCGCCTCCCTCTGCCTCCAGCGCGGCGCCCTCGATTACCTCACCAAGCCGATCGACCTGGCCGACCTGGACCGCGCGATCCGCACCGCCCTCCGCAAGCGCGAACGGATCATGGAGGAGCAGAAGATCCAGCACTGGCTGAAGGAAGAGGTCGCCGAGCGGGGCGCGGAGCTCCGGCGGGAGCGCGCCAAGCTCGAGCGGCTCAGCATCGCGACGCTCGAAGCCCTCGTCAATGCGCTCGAGGCCAAGGACTCCTACAGCCGCGGCCATTCCGCCCGCGTCGCCGACCTCGCCGCGCTGGTGGCGGCCGAGATGGGGGCGAGCGATGAGGAGGTCGAGACCGTGCGCGCCGCCGGCCGGCTCCACGACATCGGCAAGATCGGGATCCACGAGACGATCCTGAACAAACAGGGTCCGCTCACGCCCGAGGAGTACGCCCACGTCAAGGCGCACGTCACCATCGGCTCCCAGATCCTCGCGCCCCTGGCCCACCTGGGCGAGGTCATCCCCTTCGTGCGGCACCATCACGAGCAATGGGACGGCCACGGCTATCCCGACGGCCTCTCGGGTGAAGGGATCCCCCTCGGCGCCCGGATCCTTTGCGCCGCAGAGATCTACGACGCGCTCACGACCGCGCGGCCGTACCAGGACAAGATGACCCCCGACCAGGCGGTCGAGCGGATGCAGCAACTCGCCGGCCGGGTGCTCGACCCGCAGGTCCAGCAGGCGATCGTCGCCGTGGTCGACCGCCGCCGCGCCCTCGTATTCCTGGACGACGCCCCCGCCTGATCCTGCGCCCAGGTCGAAGGTTGGGGGACTCGGCGCCCCCGACTATCCTTGTAGAACGCGAGGGTCGCCCGGCACAACGCGAGGACGACCCCCTTCGACAGGACGATCCCCCCTTCTTTTCGTCCGGAGTTGTGGCAGATGAACGAGCTCATCCTGGTCGTCGACGATGACCCGGACCAGCGGAAGCTGCTGGAACGGGTCCTCACCGGCGCGGGGTATCGGGTCCTCACCGCGGCCGACGGCGACGCGGGGATCGCGGCGGCGGCGGCGGTGCGCCCGGCACTGATCGTGCTCGACGTGATGATGCCCCGGATGAACGGGTTCCAGACCTGCCGGGCGCTCCGGGCGGATCCCGAGACCGCCACGCTCCCCATCGTGATGCTTACCTCGAAGGACCAGCCCGCAGACCAGTTCTGGGCGGAGGAGGTCGGCGCCGACGCCTTCCTGCACAAGCCCGTGGACATCCCTCTCTTTCTCGATACGATCGCCGAGCGCGTCGGTAACGTGTGAGCGGTCTCGACCTCATTTTGGCACTGACCGCGTTGCTCGCCACGGCCAGCGCCCTTTTCGTTGCGGCCTGGTTCGCCAAATCGTGGTGGCTGGTGCGGGTCGAGGCGCGTCTGGCCGCGCGGAAGGGGTTCTACCGCGAATTCGTCGCGGGGCTCGCGACCCGTGACGCGGACCGTGTCGGGCCAGCCCTCCACACCATCGGGGCGATGCACGACTTCGAGGCCCTCGAAGCGGTGCTCGAGGAACAGGCGCGCGGCACCGAGGCGCGCCCCGCCTGGCTGCTCGACGCCTACGACCGGTTCGGGCTGGTCGACAAGTACATCACCCGCCTCCGCGAGGGGCGCCGCTGGCGTGACCGCGCCTTCGCCGCCGAACTGCTGGGCCGGGTCGGCAACGCTCGGGCCGTCCCCGCCCTGCTCGACACGATCCAAGCCACCACCACCGAGGACGGCGACGTCCGCGAGATCGCGCTCCGCGCCCTCGCGCGCATCGGCGATCCGGTCGGGGTCGCGCCGCTGATCGAGACGCTCAAGAAGGCCGAAGGGTGGCTGGCCCCCCGGATCGCCGACATCCTGGGCCGGCACGGCGACCTCGTCACGGATCCGATGATTGCCTTCCTCAACGAGGAATCGCGGCATCCAGCCCGCGCGTGGGCGGCCGCGGTGCTCGGCGAGGTGAAGTCCCCCCGCGCCTATCCCGTCCTCATCAAGTCGCTGAACGACCTCGACGACGAGGTGCGGGCCAAGTCGGCCGGCGCCCTCGGCCGCCTCGGCGACGTCCGCGCCGTCCCGCACCTGCTCGACCGCCTGCTCACCGATCCGATCCCCTTCGTGCGCGCACGCATCGCCGGGGCCCTTGGTCAGTTCTCCGGCGACGAGGTCATCGAGCGCCTGGTCCGGTCCCTCGGCGACCCCGCCTGGTGGGTCCGGATGCGGAGCGTCGAAGCGCTCGAACAGATCGGTGCGCGGGCCGAGCGGCCGCTGCTCGTGGCGCTCGATGACGTCGATCCCGAGATCCGCATCCGTGCGGCCGTCTCGCTCGAGCGGCTGGGCGTCCCGGCACGGATCATCGCCCAGATCTCCGCCGGGACCCCGCCCGCCGACGCCGAAGAGACCCTGGTCCGCTTCGCGGTCGCGGGCGCCAAGGAGATGCTGGCCGAGCAGCTCGACAATCCATCGGCGGCGGTGCGCGTGACCGTGGTGAACGCCGCCCGCCGCGCGGGGCGTCGCGAGCTCGAGCCCGACCTCGCGGTCACGGCCCGGCGCGACGCCGACCCCGTGGTGCGCGCCGCCGCGATCGAGGCCCTCCGCGCCCTCTCCGCCCGGAGCTCCCTCTCCACTGCGGTCGATGCCCTGGGCGACGTCGACGACCGCGTCCGCAGCGAAGCGCTCGCCTTCATCGGCGACCTCGGCTCCGCGGAGCTCACCCAGCCGCTCCTTGCGCGGCTCGACGACCCGACCCCGCGGGTACGCGCCGGGGTCGCCAAGGCGCTCGGACTGATCCGCGCGACCGGCGTCGAGGAGGCCTTCGAACGGCTCGCCGGAGACCTCGCCCCCGAGGTCCGGGCGGCCGCGGCGGCCGCCGCCGCCGACGGTGACTGGCGTGACGCCGCCCCGACCCTCGTCCGACTGCTGGGTGACAGTGAGCCTGTGGTGCGGATGAGCGCTGCGCGCGCCCTCGGGCGGGTGGGGAGTCACGCCAGCGTCACCGCACTCATCCGGCTGGCCATGGTGCCGGAACTCGGCATCCGCTTCGCCGCCACCGAGGCGGTGGCGCGGCTCGACCCCGACCGGATCGCAGAGCTGCTCGACCGGGTGCTCGAGGCCAACGACAGCGAACGGAAGCTCACCGTCGTCCAGGCGATCCTCGCCGCGCGGGTGCGGAACGCCGACCGCTTCCTCTCGGTGCTCTGGCGCGACCCCGACCCGGTCGTCCGCGCCGCGGTGGCGGAAGCGCTGGCGCGACTCGGCAATGGACAGGTCCCGGCGCTCCTGGCGCAGGGGCTCGCCGACCCGGAGCCCTCCGTGCGGCGCGCATCGGTCGAGGGGCTGACGCAGCTCACGCATCTCGCCGCCGCGCCCGAACTCGTCCGGCTGCTCCAGGACGATCCCGACCCCGAGGTCCGGGAGCGCGCCGCCCTCGGCGTCGGGCTCCTCGGGGCCACGGGCGGGGAGACGATCCTCCTCGCCGCCTGCCAGGCCGATCAACCGGTGGGGGTCCGCGCCGCGGCGGCGCTCGCGCTCGGACTCTACGAACAGGAGAGCATCGTCGCCCGGGTCATCGAGATGGCGGACGAAGAGGCGGTGCGCGCACATCTCCGCGCCCGGTTGTCGAGCGACCCGTTCTACCGCGCGGTGACCACCCGCCTCAAGGAGACGCGCCACGCCGAGCTGCGCGCGCTGGCGGCCGACTCGCTGCTGGGGATGGAAGCGGCGCTGGCCGACGGCGTGCGTGGCGTGCTCGACGCCGAGGGTCGGCGCCGGCTGGTGGCGGGGCTCCGCTCCTTCAAGGGAGAAAAGAGTCGCGGCGCGCTGTTGCAGATCGTGCGGGGGGATCCGAGCCCGGAAGTGCGCGCCGCCGCGCTCGCCGCGGTCGCCGCCCTGCTCGACCCCGATGAGCTGCTCGATGTCGGCCGTCGCGCGCTCGGCGACCCGCACCCGGCGGTGCGGCGCACGGCGGTGCAGCTCTTCCAGAGCCTCGCGCCGGCGGTGGCGCTGCCGAACCTCATCCGCCTCCTCCGCGCCGACGACGATCTCGCCGTGCTGCAGGGGGTGGCCGCCCAGGCGGAGGCCGCCTTCGAGGTGTTCCTCGACCTCACCCTCGGATTGGCGCTCGACGGCGCCGAAGGGGTGATGGTCGTCAAGGTGGCGCGCTTCATCCACCATCCGAAGATCGCGCGGGTGCTCCTGCCGATCGCCGCGAGCCCGGCGCCCGAGGTACGCGAGGCAGTGGCCGACCTCTGGGCCCTGCGCCCCGACCTCGTGGATACGCCGATGCTCGACCGCTTGAGCCTCGACCCGGTCGTGGCGGTGCGGCGGGCGGCGGGAAAGGCGTGGGCGGCCGTGCGAAAGGGGGAAGGGCTCGCCCGGCTCGCGAACGACCCCGATCCGCAGGTCCGCCTCATCGTGGCCCGGGCGCTCGCCGCGGTCCCCGGCCCCGCCCCGTCGCTCGGGTCGCTGGCGCAGGATCCCGACGAGACCGTCCGCGCGACCGCCGCCGTGGCCCTCCTCCTCCGGGGCGAGGCGGAACGGCTGCCGGCCGGGGTCTCGATGGCGACCGCCGCCGCGGCCGCCACCGAGCTCGTGGCGGTCGATACCCTTCGGCTCGGCGTCCAGACCGAGCCGGACCTCGTCCGCCGCCGGGCGATGGCGCTGGTGCTGGCCCTGCTCGATCCCGACGCCGGGCGGCGGGTGGCGGAGCGAGACCCCGCCCCCGAGGTCCGGCGGAGCGTGGCGATCTTCATGGACCCGAAGCTGCTCGAGGCGATGAAGTGAACTCCAGCGTGGCCATCATCTGGCTGGCCACGGCGATGGCCATGCTCGGCGTGGTGCTGCAACCGCTCTTCCTCGTCTACCTCTTCGCCTACAACAGCTGGAACGTCGCACTCATCGCGCTGTCGTGGCGCGCGGTGCGACGCTTCGTCGGCGCGCATTTCACGGCCGACCTCGACCTCATCGACGACACCCTCGCCACCAAGCCGCTCACGATGATCGTGCCGGCGTACAACGAGGAAGTGACCATCGTCGACAGCGTGACCAACCTGCTCCAGTCGGACTATCCCCGGCTGGAGGTGATCGTCGTCAACGACGGGTCGAAGGACCGGACCCTCGAGGTGCTCCAGAAGGCGTTCCACCTCCGCCGCACCGACCTGCCGTATCGCCCCGCCCTGCAGACCGCGCACGTGCGCGCGATGTACGAGGCCACCGTCCCGCTGCCGAAGCAGGTGATCCGGCTCGTGGTGCTCGACAAGGCCAACGGCGGGAAGGCCGACGCGCTCAACGCCGGCACCAACGCCTCGACCTGCCCCTACGTCGTGTCGCTCGACGCCGATTCGATCCTGGACCAGCGTGCGCTCAAGGAGATGATGCGCGCCCTGCAGGAGGATCCGCGCCTGATGGCCCTCGGCGGTCAGGTGGCGATCGCCAACGGCTGCACCGTCCGGAACGGCCGGGTGACGAGCATCGGGCTGCCCAAGAACGACGCCGCGCGGTTCCAGATGATCGAGTACCTCCGCTCCTTCACGACCGGACGGACCGGACTCGACCAGCTGGGGTGCGTGCTGATCCTCTCGGGCGTGTTCGCAGTGTTCGACAAGGAGCTCCTGATCCGCGCCGGGGGATACCTCACCCGGTTCCTCGACTCGCGGCTGGTGGCGGAGTACGTCGGCCTCAAGAGCGACACGGTCTGCGAGGACATGGAAGTGGTCGTGCGGCTGCACCGCTATTGCCGCGACAAGGGGATCAAGCGCCGAGTCGGCTTCCTGCCGCACCCGGTGGCGTGGACCGAGGTGCCCGAGAGCCTCGACTCCCTCCGCAAGCAGCGCGGCCGCTGGCACCGGGGTCTCCGCGAGAGCCTCCTCTATCACCGCGGGATGCTCTACCGGCCGCGCTACGGCCGCATCGGGGCGGTGGCGCTCCCCGCGTTCTGGCTCTTCGAGTATTACGGCCCCATCTATGAGCTGATGGGATATCTCTACGTCCTCTCGGGGCTGCTCCTGGGCCACCTGAGCGGGCGTCCGGTGATCTCCGGTTCCTACTTCTTGGCCTTCTTCCTGGTCTCGAGCGCCTACGCCGTCTTCGTGAACCTGCTGGCCATCATCGTGGGCGCCTGGCGGTTCCAGTACGGGCTGGCCGACCGCCTCCAGCGCAGCCTCCTCCCCTACACCCGTCCGCGCGACGTCGGGGTGATGCTCGCCTACGCCGTGCTCGAGCCGTTCGTCTGGCGTCCCCTGTCGCTCTGGTGGCGGCTCCGCGGGCAGTTCGATGCCTGGCGGGGGAAGAGCGGCTGGGAGAAATTCGCCCGCATCGGGTTCCAGACCGGGGAACACTCCAATGTCTAAGAGTACGTTCCGCATCCTCGTCGTCGACGACGACCCGCTGCAGGCGAAGCTGGCCACGCTCGCGCTGATGGCCGGCGGATTCGCACGCCCCACCACCGTGGGGACCGCGCAGGACGCCCTGGCGCACGCGAACGAGCACGACGTGGTGCTGCTCGACATCCAGCTCCCCGACGGGAACGGCCTCGACGTGCTGCGGCGGCTCCGCGAACGCTCCACCCGCCCCGCAGTCGTGATCGTCACCGGTCACGGCGCGGAACGGGTCGCCGCAGACGCGCTCCGGCTGGGCGCGGACGACTATGTCTCGAAGGACGCCGGATTCATCGAGCTGCTCCCGACGGTGGTCGAGCGGGTGCGACGCTCGTTGGCCCTCCGGGACGCACTGGAGAATGCCGAGCGGGAGGTGGTGGCCACGGAACGCCGGTCGGCGGTGGGGGAGATGACCGTCGCCCTCCACCACGAGATCAACAATCCCCTTATGGCCGCGCTCACCGAGTCGCAGCTGCTGCAGGAGGAGCCGGGGATCACCCCCACGATGGCCCAGGGGCTCGCCGTGATCCGCGACGCCCTCGACCGGATCCGCGCAGCGGTCAAGCGGGCCGGCGAATCTGACGCCGCGAAGAACACCGACTATCTCGCGGGCACGATCAAGATGGCCGACCTCGAGAGCGTCGCCGTGATGCCGGGACTGCGCGGGCGAGCGGTCGTGACGGCGAAGGATGTGCCGATCCGACGCGTGCTGACCGTGCTGCTCCGGCGCGCGGGGTTCGATCCCGAAGCATTCGAGACGATGGAGGAAACGACCATTCGCCTCGCGGAAGGGCCGGCGCCCTCCGTCGTGGTCGTGGCCGGCTTCGGGCGCGCGGACGCCCTCGGCACCAGCGCGGTCACCGTTACCGGGCGTCCCTGGCGCCTCGTCGTCCTGGCCGCCCCGGGCTCAGTGAACGACGGGGACTGCCCCTGCGACCTCCTCCTGCCGCTCCCCTTCGACCCGGCGACCTTTGCCGCGCAGGTGGTGGAGGTGGTGGAGGCCCCGCAGCGGTGAGGGGCGAGTGCAAGTAACGAGGGGGTGGTGAGCGAGAATGCCGAAAGGGGTCTCCATCCGGAGGCCCCTTTTCGCTGCCCGCTTTCTCGCCCACTCGCCCCTTGCACTCGCCCCCCCCCGGCTAACGACCCCGCCGCACCTCCATCTCCTCCCGCGTCGCCAACCGCGGCAACGTCGTATCCCCCTCGTGTGCCGGGGAGAAGTGCGCCGCCTGCTCGGCGGGCACCAGATGCCGGATCGAATTGGCGTAATACTCCAGCAACGGACGTTGCCGCGGCAGGATGATCCAAGTATCACCCTGACGGGTGAGACAACGGCGCAGCACGAACATCCGCTCGGCGCGCTCCCAGATCTCGGTGATCGGGAGCTCGTCGCGCACCAGCTTGGCGTTGGCTTCCGCCAGTCGGTCGCGGAGGTCGTCCATCCGCTCCAGCAGCTTGTCGTGCGCCACCGCGCTGGTACCGAACGACAACAACGCCGCCGCGCCGAGGGGGACCGGCGTCACCGGCACCACGGCGCCGATCTCGTGCATCATCCGATCGGCGAAGGCCTGCACCCGCGGCAGGCGTTCCTCCTTTGGAAGCGCAAGGAATCCGGCCGGCTCGGTCGCGACCCAGGCGCGCGCGCTCACCGGCGTGCCGAACGTCACCGCCACTCGGCCGTACCGCTTGAGCCGCCGCGTCAGCAGGCGCGCCGCGTTGCCCATCAGGTACCAGAGCACCGTGCCCGCCTGCGCCAACTTCGGGGCCTGCCGAGCGTTGACGATCCGCTCGCGGATGAGGGTCCGGTCTTCGAGCACGCGGTCGTAGTTGATCCCTACCGGGACGAACCAGATGTCGCGCCCGAACCCCGGGTCGTCGAGGGTGCGGACGATGTAGTCGAGCAACCCGATCTTGGCCGGACGGAGCGCGCCGTCGGTGCTGAGCCCCCCTTCCGGGAAGATCCCCTGCGTCACCCCGTTCCGGGTGATGAGGTGGATGTAGCGCTCCAGCACCGTGTGATAGAGCGGCTCCCGGTAGCGGCGGCGGATGAAGTAGCTGCCGAAGCTCTTGAAGACGAATTCCAACGGCCAGGTCCGGGCCCACTCCCCCACCGCGTAGCTGATGCTCACCCGCTGCGCCAGCACGAACGCCACCACGACGTAATCGGCGTTGGAGCGGTGGTTCATCAAGTAGACCACCACGTCCTTCCGGGGGATCCGTTCGAGCGCCCCCGCGTCCTGGTAGGCGACCGTGGGGCGATACAAGAGGTGGATCAATCCTCGCGCGAGGTTGTAGCCGAGTCGGTAGTAGGAGAGGACGTTGAAGAAGGGGACGATCTCGTCGATGTACTTCTCGACCCGGTGCCGCACCGTCTGTTCCGGGAGCTTGTGCTCGCGGCAGTGCCGCCCGATGGCGGCGTGGATCTCGGGATCGAGCATCAGCGCGTCCCGGATCCGGTCCCGTTCGACCAGCTTGTAGCGATCGACCCGTGCGCGGAAGCGCCGCACCGCCGCGAGCGCGCGGTCGCGGAACCAGCGCCGGATGGCCTCGCGCGTGGAGCGGACCGCCCAGAGCACGATGCCCCCGGTGACGAACACACCGAGGGCCAGCACGATCCACGTCGCGGGAGTGAAGGGACCCATCAGCTCGTCAGCCCCCTCATCAGCTCGTCAGCACCAGCCTGCGAGTTCTTCTTCGCATACATGTACGCCATCCCCTGCAGCCGCGTGATCCGTTGCGAGATCGGCGGGTGCGACCCGAAGAGGTCGGCGGCCCCCCCTTCCACCGCGTTCACCGCGCGGCCGAGGGGATCGACGATGCAGAGATGCGCGGCGCCCTTGGTGATGGCCCGGGTCGGGGCGACGGCGGCCTCGAGCTTCGCGAGCGCGGAGGCGAGCGCGCCCGGGTTGCGTGTGAGTTCCGCCCCGGTGGCGTCGGCGAGGTATTCCCGCTTGCGGCTCACCGCCATCGCCAGGAGCCGAGTGATGAAGGGGGCCAGGATCAGGGTGATGACCCAGAGCACCAGCACCACCCACGCGAGGGGATTCCCCCCTTTGCCTGAGCCGCCCCCGCTCCGCGAGCTCCCCATCCGGCCGCCGAAGCGGAAATAGCGGCCCAGCCCGTCTCCGATCAGCGCCACCGCGCCGACGATCGCGGCGAGGAGGGTCATCAGGCGCACGTCGAGGTTCCGGATGTGCGAGAACTCGTGCGCCACCACCCCCTGCAGCTCCTCGCGGTCCAGCGCCTGCAGCAGCCCCTCGGTGACGGCGATGTGGGCGTGCGCGGTGTCGATCCCCGTCGCGAAGGCGTTGGGATCGTTGTCGGGCACGATCCAGATCCTCGGCTTCGGGAGCATCGCCGAGATCGCCATCTCCTCCACCACGTTCACCAGCTGCTTCTCTTCGAGCCCGCGGGGCTCCACCACCTCACGCGCACCAGCGGCCCAGAGCACCCGCTCCGCGCCGCTGGTCCACGCGTGCCACACCATCGCGCCGGCCGCCGCCACCACGATCATCCCGATCCAGGGGATCACGTGGTGGTACTGCATCGGCGGGAGGTCGCGGGTGGCGAGATAGAAGGCCAGGTCCCCGCCGAACCCCACCCAGGCGAAGAAGAGCACGAACCCCGCGACCAGCAGCGCCGACTTGCGCCGGTTCGACGCCTGCTGGTCCCAGAGGTTCGGTCCCGTCACGCCTTCGGCGCGCCGAAGCCGAGGTCCACCTTGGGCACGGCGCGCTCGGTGGCGTCCTCGATCTCCCAGAGCTCCGCCGGCACCGCCTGCGCGAGTCCCGCCATCAGGTTGGTCGGGAACTGCATCTGGGCGGTGTTGTACTGGGTGGCCATGTCGTTGTACGCCTGGCGCGCGAAGCCGATCTTGTTCTCGGTGCCGGTCAGCTCCTCCTGGAGCTGGAGCACATTCTGGTTGCTCTTGAGGTCGGGGTAGGCCTCGCTCAGCGCGAACAGCTTGCCCAGCACCTGGGTCAGCTGGCCCTCGGCCGCGGCGGTCTCCTTCACACCGCTCGCACCCATCGCCTTGTTCCGGGCGCTGATGACCGCCTCGAGCGTCGACTTCTCGAAGTTCATCGACCCCTTCACCGTCTCGACCAGGTTGGGGATAAGGTCGTGGCGGCGCTTGAGCTGCACGTCGATCTGCTTCCAGCCGTTGACCACCTGGTTCTTCAGGGCGATCAGGCGATTGTACGCGCCGATGACCCAGAGGGCGAGCCCGGCGAGCAGGACGAAGAAAATGATGGCACCCATCAGGAGCACTCCGGAAAGGGAGGGGGAACGGAGGGAATCTAGCGGGCGAGGGCGGCGCGGAGCGCGGCGATCAGCGCCGCTTCGCCGCCGGGGGTGTCGAAGGCGGGATGACTGGCGTCGATCAGGAGCTCGACCCCCGGCGCGACCAGGATCCGGCGATGCAGCCCGACCGCGGCCTGGTGTCCCTGCCCCGGCGGCTTGGGCGCGAACGCGCGCGCCCCGCGCCCGCGGGACGGGGCCGACGCTCCGTGCGCCACCTCGCCCGGCGGCGGGAGCTGGGGACCGAGCACGCTCGCGACGCGGCGTTCGAGCTGGTCGCCGGCCTGGTCGGCGAACTCACCGGTGAGTACATCGAGCGTGGCCCCCTCCATCTGCCGGAGCTTGATGGCGAGGACCTGCAGGAAATGCTTGTAGCCGTACATCGCCGCCGTGCCGCGCCCCTCCGGTGGGCTCACCAGCCCGCGCGCGACGTAGAACCGGATGGTCCGTTCGGTGGGGCGGGTCCGCGCCGCGGCGCTCAGGGGGATCACCCCCGAAGCTTCCAGCACCCCGCCCGCGAGCGCCGCGAGGTCGCGGAGCCCCCACGGGGCGAGGACGCGATAGGCTCGGAGGGCGGCGAGAGGATCGACGAGAGTGTCCGGGAGGGTCATCGGCCGTCGAGGTCGAGCAGGCGGTCGAACTCCAGGAGCCACTCGCGCAGCTCGTTCCCCTGCGCCCCGCGCCAGGCGTTCTGCACCCAGCGGTGCGCGGCCCCGGAACGGCCGAACCGCGCCAGGCCCCACGCCACCCGGGCGCGGTAGAGTGTCTCGACCGGCGCGGTGAGCTCGAGCCCCGCGAGTTCGTGGCGGAGCCGCTCGAACGAGAGCTCGTTGCCACAGGTCACCTCGAGGGCCATCAGTTCCACCAGGGCCTGGCTCCGGAGCTCCGGCCCATCCCCGTTCCGCGCCAGCGATTCGAGCAGCACGCGCTCGGCCGCCGCGAGGGCGGGACTCGGGATCTCGTCAGGGACGAGCGCGGGGAGCGGGAGGTCGAGGAGGGCGGGCATCGTTCAAGGTCAAATTGCCCCCCGGCACCGCGGTCGGCAAGCCCGCGCTCGAAGGCCACGGCTTGCGCAAAGCGGGTGACGGCGCCAGCACATCCGAGCGCTAGCATGGGCCATGCGCGCCCGTGGCTTTTCACTCCCCGAACTCGTGGTCGTCATCTGCCTGACGGCGCTCAGTTGCGCGCTCGTCGTCCCGGCGCTGCTGCACGCGCGCGACCGGATGGCGGTCCAGGCCGGCGCCGAACAGATCATCCTCGCCCACCGCGAGGCGCGGCTCGCCGCCATCACCAGTCAGCGGGTGGCCTTGCTCCGGCTCGCCCCCGACACCCTCGAACTCCGCACCGCACTGGGCCGCGACACCACGCTCGTCTGGCGTCGGGCCGGCCCGCTGGCCTACGGCCTTGAGGTCATCGGCAATCCGCGGGTGCTCCGCTTCATTCCGTACGGGTACACCATCGGCGGGTCGAACACGACCTATACGCTCCGGAAGGGCGGCGCGCAGCGGAAGGTGATCATCTCGAGGTTGGGGAGGGTGCGGGTGGAGTAAGCGCCTAGCGCCTAGCGCCTAGCGCCTAGCGCCCAGCGCCCAGCGCCCAGCGCCCAGCGCCCAGCGAGACGATAGTGGATCCAAGTCATTGTGAAGAGAGCGGAGCTCAACCTGCTCTCGCTAGGCGCTCCTCACTTCTCGCTCAGTTGAAATGTCACGTCGATATGCACGACGATCCTTGGATCCATCTTGAGCGCCCCGAAGAACTTCGAGAGCCCACCGATGTGATAGTCGGTCAAGTTGAGCGGGGTGTCGGCCAACAGGTGCGCATGGGTCCGGGCGAGGAGGAGTCGCGCAGGGAGGTCCACGGTCCGCCGGACGCCGTGGATGTCGAACCGGCCGTGGAGCACCACGGCAAGGGTGTCGCCGTGGGTCGCGCCGACGGTCAGGCTGTCCACCTCGTAGCGGATGTAGGGGAAGGCGTCGACGTCGAGCGACGAGTACTGATCGCGATCGCGCTTGCCGTTCCCGGTCTTGAGGGTCTGGGCGCGGGCCGCGACGTACCCGGTGACGTGCACCAAGTCGGTGGTGGCGTTGAGGCGCCCGAGCACCGAGTCGGTGGTGCCCACGAAACCGCCGAAGGTGCCGTGCCCGTCGTAGCTGAGATGGCCGGACACCTGTTCACTGAAGGGGAGCGGACGCTGTTGGGCGGTCAGGCGGTCAGGCGGTCGGGCGGTCAGAACGCCCAAGATGCCCAGGGTCCGAAGTAGTGTACGCATGACCAGTAACATACCGCCTTACCGCCTTACCGCCTGACCGCCTTACCGTCTGACCGTCTGACCGCCTAGAGCCCGTACTTCCGTACTTTGGCCAGGAGCGTCGACCGCGCGATGCCGAGGAGATGGGCCGCTTGGCGCTTGTTCCCGCGGGTGTGACGGAGGGTCGCAGCGATGTGGTGGCGTTCGGCGTCGTCGAGCGGCGTGGGGGCGGCGCCGGGCGCGGGAGTGGTCTCGACCATCGGTGCGCGGAGAATGGCGTCGAACAGCGGACCCCCGGGCATCAGGAGATCCGCGGCCACGACCGGGCTCGCAATGCGGACCTCGTGCCCCGCAGCGCGGAGCGGCGTGGCCAGCGAGGACAGGGCGGTCTCCCCTTCTTCGACAACGACCAGGATACGGAGCGGGTTCATCGGTTGAATCGATAATGGGTCACGGGCCGGACCGCAGCGGCACCCGCCGCCTGGATGGAGACGGTCCCGGGCCCCGCCCCTTCACACCGGTAGGTGCCCGACGCGACCGCGAGTAAGTTGTTGAGAGAGACACCGCTCCCACCAGAGGTCACGATGCTCGACATGAAGACCCTCGCCGCAGGCGCCCGCGTTCAGGATCCCTTCCTGGTCCTCGACGTCGACGAGCGTACCACCAAGGATGGCAAGTCATTCACCACCCTGACCCTCGGCAATGCGAGCGGCACCATCAAGACCGCCCCGTTCTGGGAAGAGCAGCTCCATCAAGTGGCGGGGATCACCAAAGGGGCGGTGGTGCAGGTCATCGGGGAGTCGGGGTCGTACCAGGGGACGGCGCAGCTGCGGGTCACGTCGATCCGGGTGCTCCCCAAGGGGAGCATCGACTACAGCCAGCTCCAGCCCTCGATCACGGCTGCCGAGCGCCAGCGGTACTGGGAGTCGGTCGACAAGTGGATGGGGGAGCTGAGGGCACCCCGACTGCGTGCCACGCTCGGGCTCTTCTATGATGACGCGGAGTTCCGGCGGCGCTACGAACAGTGCCCCGCCGCTACGGTCGGCCACCACGCCGAGCTCGGCGGGCTGCTCAAGCACACCGTCGAAGTGATCAGCATCGGGCGTCACGTGGCGAAGGTGGCCAAGGCCGACGTCGACCTCGTCACGGCCGGCGTGCTGCTGCACGACATCGGAAAACTGGAGGCCTACCGCTGGGATGGGGCATTCACGCCGACCGAGAAGAACGTGCTGTACGGCCACGTGGTCCTCGGCACGCTCGAGCTCGAACGCCGGGTGCGCGCGGCCAAGCCGATGCCCTGCACCGAACAGGAGCTCGATATCCTCCAGCACATCGTCCTGAGCCACCACGGCGTGCTCGAATACGGCGCCCCGGTGCGGCCGGCCACCCTCGAGGCCGAGATCGTGCACTTCGCCGACAATGCGAGCGCCAAGACCGCGAGCTTCAACGATGCGCTCGCCGACGGATCGAATTTCGAGAAGGAGTCGCTGGTGAGCCAGAAGGGGCTCTGGGAGCTGGACAAGCGGCGGGCATATAGGGGGAGATCGGACTGGGGCAAGTGAGTCAAAGGAGGAGACGTAGAAGGAGAGATGGAAGGAGTCGGGAGGAGCCGACTCCTTTGTCGTCTCCTCTCATGTCTCCTCTTTCGTCTCTGTTCGCCACCCACTCCGATGGCGGCACAAAAGGACGACCGCCTGGGTCTTCCCCAAGCGGCCGTCCCGCACGTCGACTACCCGAGGTCGGGGGCAAGCCCGCCGTTCTTCTCCGTACTGCCGCCGGTCGGCTGTTCCGCCGTTCGGTAGGGCTGGCACGGGCCTCGGCTTCGATCCCCTGACCAGGTCATGACCCCCGTCAGGTTCGTCGTCGCAAGCGCTGTGAGTCGGACCAGGTCGCGGACCGGCCCTTCACACTGCACCCCGAGGCGCTACATCGGGGTGGAAGGAGAGACGCGACAGCCTCCTTCAGCTCTGGCCGTGTGGCCCCAGGATCACCGCCAGCCTAGCCCTTGGTTGCATCGGCCAGCTCCCCTGAATTCACGCCGGAGCACATCGTCGGGTGGTTTCCGTGGCCTGAGGCCAGCGGACCGCGCCCAACAATGGTTGAACCCAAGCTAAGGACTTCCGAAAAGCTCGCAAGTGCCTGTCAATCTTCGGCTTACGCCACTTCAACTGTTTAAAATGTGGACAGCTAAGTGACGTCTCCACAACGATGTAACGGGGTTGTCCACCCGATTGTGGAGATGTGTATCCACATCTTAAGGCGAGTTCGAGGCCCGTACAGGGAGACCAAGGAGGAGACGCAGAAGGAGTCCGGAAGGAGAATGGCTCCTTACAGGACTCCTTCTGCGTCTCCTCCCACCTCTCCTTCTACGACCCCTTGCTAGTCTCCCCTTACGGCTCGAGACCCGCCTCGATGTATCTGAAGTCGCTCTCGCCCTGTGCCGGATGGAAGAGCACGCCACCGCCGCCGGCGCTGAACCAGCCGGCGATCATCGGCCGGGGAACATCGAGCGCCTCGAGCGCAGGGGTCAGCCAGCGCTTGAGGTGACGGACCTCGGGGGCACGACGCGAAAGGATCGAGAGGATCGCTCCGGTGCCGTCCGTGGCACGGAGGAAATGGGCCAGCGCGTGCGCCCGCTGGGCGAACTCCACGGCCCGCACCCCCGGCTCGTCATAGAGCACGTTCCCTTCGAACAGGTCGATGATCGGCGCGTCCATCCGCGGGCCGAGGTAGACGTATTGCCGCTGCTTCGCCTCGGTCTGGCGCTCGATGACGCAACTCGCGGTGTCGCTGGTGAGTCGGGCCGCGTGTACCAGGTCGCCGTCCCGCAGCACGCCCACCGCCCCGGTCCATTCGAGGGCGGTGAGTGCCATCTCCATCGAGCACCCCACGTGTTCATCGTACGCCAGCAGCCTCGGTGCCTCCCCCGCCCGGAGGAGGCAATGCGCCAGCGCTTCCGCGCGATCAGGGAAGGCCTTGAGGACGAGGGTACCGGGGAGGGGCATGCTTGAATCCTATGTCGGCGGACGGCTATCGGCTATCAGCCATCAGCTATCAGCTATCAGCCATCAGCCATCGGCCATCGGCCATCAGCTATCAGCCATCAGACCCTATCGGTTGAGGGTCGGTTGAGGGTCCAGGGGTACGGTTCCGGAAACTCAACGGAGAGAGTCCAGTGGGTGACTACAGGAAGCTCAAGGTCTGGGTACGGGCGGATGCTTTCGTCCTAAAGGTCTATCGGGCGACAGAGGGCTTTCCCGTAGCGGAGCGGTTCGGTCTCCGATCCCAGATCAGGCGGTCGGCCGTGTCAGTCCCTTCGAATCTCGCCGAGGGGGCCGGCAGGAACACGGACCCGCAATTCAAGCAATACGTCAGAAATGCACTTGGCTCCGCGAATGAGGTCGGCTACCAGCTGAGTTTGGCCGAACGGCTCGGATTCATTCCTGTGCCCAAGGCGAAGGAACTCATCGGCATCGCCCAGGAGCTTTGCCGTATGTTAGCCTCGTTGTTGCACAACGCGGGCTGATGGCTGATGGCTGTTGGCTAAGGCGTGGGGCTCCCCCGCGGCTCCACCCGGGCGATCACCAGCCCCGCATTCACGTCGGGCACGTAGATATAGCCATCGCGGTAGATCGCCCCCCATGCCATCGAGACGTTCGGCGTCTGGCCATCCTTGGCGCCGGTGTAGACCGCCGCGACCTCGCGTCCCTGCCGCGCCAGGTCGCCCCGGAGCTCGCCGCTGATGTCCACGACGCGAAGCCCCCCCTGGTAGTCGCCGAGGTAAAGGGTGTCGCCCGCGACCCAGACGTTGTGGGTGCCCCCCTCCTTCGGCTCGTACCAGGCCACGATCCGCGGGTGCGCGAGGTCGTTCATGTCGATCACCTGCAGGCGGCCGTAGGCGCGCCCGAAGTTGAGGACGCCCGGGCCGGCGGCGGGGTTATTGCGCGCGGCGAAGACCTCGTCCCCTACGATCACGTAGCGGTCGGTGCGCCAAGCGGTGTGGGTGCCGCGGATGAAGCCGGGCCCGCCCACCGCCGCGACGTCGTGGTAGAGCGACTCGAGGTCGTACTTCACCTGGGTCACCAGGCGCGGGTCCTCGGGGCTCCCGCCCTTCATCCCGTTCCCGACGTCGAGCACGACCAACCCGTCGTTCCAGTAGCTGAGGTAGGCCAGGCCGTCGCGCACGTCGATGTCGTGCAGCATCCGCCCCGCGCTGGATCGCGGCGTCTCCCAGCGGGCCACCTGGTGCGGCGCGTTGGGATCGCGGATGTCGATGACCCGCATCGAGCCGGTGGCGTCGTCGGTCAGGTAGACATAACCGTGATAGATGTACGTGCTGTGCACGCCGCCGCTCACGGTCTCGGTGAACTCGCTGACGATCTTCGGGTGCGCCGGATCCTCCGCGCTGAAGACCACGATCCCGTTGGCCCGCTTCGACGAGCCCTCGCGGGTGAAGACCCCGAACTTCCCATCCTCCGTGGTCATCACGTCGTTCACCGCGCGGGCGTCGGTCACCATCGAGTCGGTGATCACCGGGTTCGCGGGATCGTGCACATCGATGGCGTACACCTTGCCCGCCAGGGTGCTCAGGTACCCGTGCTTCCCGTCGGGATGGAGCCAGAATTCCATCGTGATCACCCCCTGGGCGAGCCCTAGGTGCCCGACGATCTGCCCGGGACGGACCACATCGCGCGCAACGACATTCACCACGGCCTCGGCGCTGCGACCGGCGAAGGTCGCGCGCACCCGGTAGGTCCCGGGGAGGTCGGCCACGAAGGCGCCGTCGGGATCGACGAGCCCATTGCCGGGCGAGAGGAAGTATTCGGGGCGCACATCGGCCACCGCGGCACCACGGACGTCTTTGGCGGCAAAGGTGAAGTGGAGGACGTCACCGGTGCGGGCGGTGGTGCGGGCCGGGCGAAGTTCGACCGAGGCGACCGCATTGGGGACGACCGTGACGGCGAAGCTCCGGACGGCGGCACCGGCGCGGACACTGATCGTCGCGCGACCCGTGGCCCGGGCCGCCAACCGGCCGTCACCGTCGACGGCGACCACGCTCGGGCGATCGGAAAGCCAGGTCACCTGGTCATACCGCCGTTCGCCGGTGGCGGCGAAGACGGTGGCCGAGAGGGTCAGCGACTGCCCCGCGAGGAGGCGTGCCGGCTCGGGGTCGATGGCGATCGTCGCCGCCGGAGGGGGCACCATCATCACCCGGATCCGCTGGGTATTCGGCCGCGAACCCGCGACGATGGCCACCACGCTCACTGGGAGCACCCCGGTGGCGCCCGCCGTGACCAGCCCGTCGGTGGTCACCGTTCCTTCGAACCTCCCCCCCACCGCGAAGTAGGTGATCCGGGCATCGGTGAGGGGACGGCCCGCCGAGTCGTAGGCGACCGCAGTGAGCCGGAGGGTGTCCCCCGGCATCAGGGTCGGTTCGGCGGGTTCGACCGCCACTCGGGCGATCCGGGAGGGGAGCTGGGCCGGCGCCGGGATGGGCGGGGCAGCAGGCTGCTGGAACAGGAAGGCGAGAGTCAGGCTGAGCATCGGGATTCCTGGAGAATGTTGAAGGCTTCAGGCTTCGGGCCGCAGGCCTCGGGAAGAGTACAAGATACGACCCGGAGGCCTGAAGCCCGGGGCCTGAGGCCTAGGTTATTGACAAACCGCCGGGCGCGCCAGAGCTTAGGAACAGGATGTGCCCCACGCTGCGTTCCCGCTTCAGTCGATCCTGATGAGTGTCACCCGCCGACCGGACGAGTGCCCGGGCGGCGTTTTTGTCGGCTCCCTTCTTTCGGCGAGGTAGTTGCGATGGCGACCGGTACTGTGAAGTGGTTCAATGATGCGAAGGGCTTCGGGTTCATCGCCCAGGAGGGCGGCAAGGACGTCTTCGTCCATCACACCGCCATCACCGCCGACGGATTTCGTTCCTTGAAGGAAGGGGAGCGGGTCGAATTCGACATCGTGGAGGGTCCGAAAGGGCTCCAGGCCGCGAACGTTCGCAAGAGTTGACTGGACGGCTCTGGACCATCCGGGGGAGGCTCCTGGTGCTGCTCCTCGGCACCGGGGGCCTCTCACTTTGCCCCACCCTCCTCGCCGCCCAGCAGGTGGCGCCCGCCGTGCCGGCCGACACCGCCGGGCTTCGGTTCCTGGGCTTCTCCGGCGGCCAGGCGGTGGCCGAACTCCAGGAGCATGCCCGCGAGGCGGGACGTGGTGAGCTCAGTTGCCAGCACTCGACGACCGACCTGCGACTCAGCGAATGCCGCGGAGGCCTGCCGGAGCTCGACAGCGGACGGAGCGTCGACGTCTGGGCCGCCCTGATCGATGACCGCGTCGCCATCCTCACCCTCTCCGGCCGCCTCTCGGAAGCGCGGCTCCAGCGATGGCGCGAGCTGCTCGAAGGCCGCTATGGCCCCACGGTCGAACACCATCGGGGCCCGATGTGGATGCTCCAGTGGGTGCGCCACGGACAGATGCTCCGGCTCAGCTGGCGGACCAAGGGGCGCGAATTCGAAGTGAGCGCGAGCCTCACCGACGGCCCGCTGCTCGATGGCTGGGCGAATCAGGGGAAGCGAGTCAAGAGTTGAGAGTCGAGAGTTGGGAGTTGGGAGTCAGGAGGGTTGCAAGACCAGACCCGGGCGTGGATGCACTGCACTTCGTCCTGCACCCCTCCCAACTCCGAACTCCTAAGTCCTGAGCTCCACCAAAAAGCTCCCATCACCATCCTCCAGCTCGAATTCCTGCACCACCTCGCCGGTGAGCCGCTTGAGGAGAGTGCGCACCCGAGTCCTGATCGGCGCCTTCCCCCCACCCTTCCCTCGCCCGGTCACGAGCCGCACCACCCGCCGACCTGCCTTCCGTTGCACGCGCAAGAATCGCTCGGCGTTCTGTTCCGCTTCGAGCACGGTCTGGCCGTGGAGATCGAACGTCGCTTCGGGGCGCGAGGAGGGGAGCAGCATGCAGAAGAGATACCCCCGTTCCGATCAACGGGAGAGGGGAAGGGAGAGGGGGTCGGGGGGTGAGGTCTGACGGGAGAGGGGGTCCGCGGGGGTGCGGGCTCGGGGGGTAGCGGGTCCCCGCTCGGCAGAGGTAGCTTCCAGCAGTCGTCCCCCTTCCGACTGATCCCTTGTCATACGACCGACGCCTTCCCCCCCTAGGTGCTCGGTGCACCGTTGGCTCAATGGAGTCCGGCGTGATCGGAACGCGGCTTCGGCCTGTCCCGCGCCTCAGTGCGCGACTGGTCAGGACATTCCTCAGTGCAGTGGCCCTCCTGGGCGTGGCCTCCTGTGGGGGGCACGCGCCCATCCGCATCGGCTTACAGGGTACCTACGGTGATCCGCTCGGCAAGCCGCAGCGCTTCGGCGCGCAGCTGGCCGTCAACCAGATCAACGCCGCCGGAGGGATCCACGGGCGGATGCTCGAGCTGGTGGAGGCCGAGGACAAGGGGGACCCTGATTCTGCAGTCACGGCCGCCACGACCCTCGCCAACAGCGATGTAGTCGCGGTGATCGGCGGCTCCTTTTCGGGCCCTACCCTTGCCGCGGCCCCGGTCTACAACGACCTGTCCAACCCTGTCCTCCAGATCACACCCTCGGCGAGTTCGCCTGACGTCTCGTCGGCCGGGGACTGGACCTTCCGCATCTGCCCGAGCGACCTGTCGCACGCGGCGGCGCTCGCGCGTTTCGTGCGCCAGACGCTCCGCCTCGACCGCGGCGCGGTGCTCTACATGAACAACAACTACGGACGCGGCTTCCGGACCGCCTTCGAGCAGGAATTCGCTCGACTGGGCGGGACCGTCGTCTCGAGCGATCCGTATCTCCCTGACCAGGTGAAGGAAGCGGCCCCGTTCATCGACCGGATCGCCACGTCCGGCCAAGCCCAGTTCATCCTCGACGCCGGCTATGTAGAGGACGGTACGGCGCTGCTCAAGATGGCGCGGGCCAAGGGATTGAACGTGCCCTTCATGGGGGGCGACGGACTCGAAGGGATCGAGCACGTGGGCCCGGTGGCGGAAGGGACCTACCAGACGGCGGCGTATCTCGCCAACCTGAATACGACTGCCAACAAGCAGTTCGTCACCCAGTACCACTCCGTCTTCCCGTCCGAGCCGACCCCCAACCAGACGGCGGTATCGAGCTATGACGCGGTCAATCTGCTGGCCCAGCTGATCACCGATGTCGGCACCGACCGCACCAAGCTGCGCAATGCGTTGGCGCAGGTCGGGACCACCCGCCCCGCCTACGAGGGCGTGGCCGGGCGGATCGCGTTCGACAGTCTGGGTGACGTCCCCGAGAAGCATGTGCTGATCGGGAAGGCACGCGACGGCGTTGTCTATGCGGCGGAGGGCACCCAATGAGCAACACACGGCGCTTCAACTTCAACAGCGTCACCTGGTTCGTCGGGGGCGGGATGGGGGTGCTCGTCGCCCTCGCGCTCGTCCTGGCGTGGATCGGGTTCTCGACGCTCAAGTCGACCCGCGACCAGGTCAGCCACGAACTCGACCGGATCGTCACCTCCAACGAGCTCGGCAGCGGACTGGTCGGCGCGGTGCTGCAGGAGATCCGCTCCGCCGAGCAGTATCTCGTCGAGCCGAGCGATCGGCTCCGGCGCGAGTTCCGGCAGAACGGCGACAGCGCGTATGCCTTCCAGGCACGGTTTCGGAAGCTCCCGGGCCTCACCCAGGACGAACGCTACGCCATCAACCAGCTGGCCGACGAGCAGGCCGCCGTCGAGGTGCAGTACGCCGTGGCGCACGCCCTCGCCGACCTCGGACGCGCCCCCGAAGCACGGGCAATGGCCGACAAGGCGCGCGGCCCCGCTGACGGCCTCACCCGCGACGTGCGGAGCCTGACCGCCACGCTGAGCCAGCAGGCGTTGGCCAGCACCGAGATGATCCAGAAGGCGGCCAAGGGTCGCGGCACGCTCCTGATCATCGTGGCCCTGGCCGCGGTGGGCTTCGGCCTGCTGGTGTCGTTCTTCACCCTGCGCTCGGTGCGGACCCCGCTCAAGCGGCTCGTTGCCGCGGCCGACCGGTTCGGCGCCGGCGACCTCCGGTCGGTGCAGCTCGGCGCAATGCCGGTGGAACTCGCCTCGCTCGCCAGCGCGATGGACGGGATGGGGGCCCGGCTCCGACAGGTGCTCGGCGCCGTGGTGAAGGAGTCCCAGGCTATCAGCGGCAGCGCCGGCGACTTCAGCGCGATGAGCGAACAGCTGGCCGCTTCGAGCGGTGAGATCTCCACCGCGATGGTGCGGGTCTCGAGTTCGGCCGAACAGCAGGTCCAGGGACTCCGCGAGGCCGATAGCCTGCTCGAGTCGCTGCGCGAGTCGGCCACCCAGAACGCCGAAGCGGCCGGGCGCGTGGTACGCCTGGGCGAGGAGATCCGCTCGGTGGCGGCCCGGCACAGCGCCGACGTCGGCGCCGCCGGCCAGACCCTGCTCGACGTGCGTACGGTGGTCAACACCAGCGCGAAGGAGGTCGCTGAGCTCGAGGCGCTCTCCGAGTCGATCACCGAGTTCATCGACCTGATCAAGCAGATCTCGTCGCAGACCAACCTGCTGGCGCTCAACGCCGCCATCGAAGCGGCGCGTGCCGGCGAGCATGGCCGCGGCTTCGCGGTCGTGGCCGACGAGGTCCGCGGCCTGGCCGACAGCTCGGCCCGCGCCGCCGAGGACGTCACCAAGACCGTCAAGACCATCCGCAACAAGGTGCGCGACGTGGCCGAGACGATGCGCACCGGCACCCGGAAGGTGGACGGCGTCGAAGGGGTGGCCACCTCGGCCGCCAAGGGGCTCGACGCGATCTCCAAGGCGATCGAAGAGGTCGAAGCGGCCGCGATCCAGTTCCGGGCCCAGGCCGAACGCACCCGCGAAGTGGCGGGCCACGTCACCCAGAAGACCGCGCAGGTCGCGATGGCGGCCAACGATCACGCCAGCTCGAGCCAGCAGGTCACCGCGGCGGCCGAGGAGCAAAGCGCGAGCACCGAGGAGATGGCCTCGGCGGCGAGCGAACTGCTGCAGGGGGCGCAAAGGCTGACGCAGCTGGTGGGGGAGTTCAGAACCTAGGCGGGGTAGGCGCGGTAGGCGCGAAAGACCCCCGGGAGAGATCTCCTCGGGGGTCTTTTTCTCGCGCGCCTTTCGCGCCTCACGCGCCTACTTCTTCTTTTTCTTCCCCTTGGGTGCCGCCTTCTTCTTCGCCACCGGCTTCTTGTGCGCCTTCTTCGCGACCGGGTGGGCGCGGACGGCCGCGCGCTCCTCGCGCTTGCGCGCCGCCTCACGGACATCGACCAGGAGTCGGTCCCCCTCCTCGACGCCGAGCAGGCCGCGGCGGACGGAATACTTGACCAGCTCCTCCGCGTCGTCGAGCGCGAAGTCGGTGAGGCGCGCCGCGGCGCGGATCACATTGACGAGCGCGTCGGCCACCGGGCTTCGGAGCACGTTGGCGATCCCCGGAAGGGTCTCCAGGAGGGTCGAGATCTGAGTGCTGCCGAGTTCGGTGGCCACGCCTGACCTTCGTCGCGGGAAGAGTGAGGGACGGTCCCGGATGGCCTCTAAGGGCCCCTGAACGTCCCATTATCGCGCGGCAACGTACGACCCGCCCCCGGTCGCCGTCAAGCAGGAAAGACGAACGGCGGTCTGCCCGAGGCAGACCGCCGTTCTGGCACCCCTATTGGGGGGGTGGAGCTAGAATCCGTACCGTAGAAAGACCGAAGCACCGAACCCGGTCAGGCTCGCGGAACCCCCGCCCACCAAGTTGAGGGAGCCGAATTCCGCGCGCACGCTCGGCACGGCCGAGAGCCGGTCGTTGAGTCGGCGGCGGGCCCCCGCGACCAGCGCGACGACCTTGCCGCCACCGGCGCCCTTGTTGTAGGACCAGAAGCGCCCCTCGAGCGCCGGCTCGAACGTGGTGTTGGCATCGAACATCGGACGCCGCGCCTGGAACCCGACGGTCAGGATGTTCTCCCCGTTGCTGACGGTGAGGGTGTCGGTGGCGCCAGCGCTGCGGTGATAGTTCCAGAGGTAGGCGCTCACGGTGCCCCCGAGGCCGGGCCAGCTGTAGGCGCCCTCCGCGATGAAGCGGTTGCCGGGAGAGTACTTGGTGTCCGCACCGCTGCCGGCGCCGTAGGTATCGTCGCCGAAGGTGCTGTAGGTGAGGCCGACACGGATCCGGCCCTGGCCCAGGTCGCGATCGGCGCCGAGCCGGACCTTCCCTTCCAATCCGGGCTCGTAGCTCAGGGTCGAGAGAGAACCGGTATACGGGGAGTACTTGCCGCTCCACCGGAAGCTGCCGGCGAGACCGATGCCCCAGTCGCCCAGTTTCTTGGCCACGCCGGCGCCACCGGTGACGGAGAGTCCGTTGGCGTAGCTGTTGACCGGGAAGAGGAGGAAGTTCGACGCGGCGGCACCCGCCGTGATCGCGTCGGCGCTGTCGAACTTGATCCCGGTCGGGAGGTTCACCACCAGCGACAGTACCGCGAGGTCACGCCCGAGGGTGTACGCGCCGCGAAATTGGACGTCGGTGAGCCCGCTTACGCTGTGCGCGCCATTGGTGACGGTGGTCGTGGAGGTCATCGCGTAGGACGTGCCGACGTCGAGTGACAGGCGGGAGCTGACCGGATAGACGAGTACGACCGGGATGGCGAGCTGCGACGCCTTCTCGAACTGGGCGCCGTTGCCGAAGGAGTAGGTCTTGAACTGCAGGCCGGTACCGACGATCCGGCCGTCATAGAACCCGTTGCCCTGCGCGGCCGCGGGGGCGGCGACACAGAGGGCGATCAGGGCGAGATGAAGGGAACGCATCGGGCTCCTCACGGGCGGGGGATGATGATGATGATCGTCCCGTTCAACACCCCCGGGATCACATTGTCCTGGCCCTGCGATTCCGGCAGGCCGGGTCGCTGCCCCGGGAGCACGCTCACCCCGAGCGGGTCACCCTGGCTCCCGGTCGACGGATTGATGGCATCGGCGAGGTCGCGCATCGCGCCGGGTTCGGCCCCGCCCGGCTCGCCCATGCCGGCCATCTGATCGCCCGTAGTACCGGCTGCGCTCGACATGGACTGGGTGGCGGCGGCGTGGGCCCCGGCGTCACGGAAGCTCGGGTCGCGCTGCGCGGCCTGATGGAAGAAGCCGGCGGCGGCAGCGAAGTCTCCCCCGTCCTCCGCGGCGAGGCCGCGGCTGTACAGCAGGAACGCCTGGAGGTCCTTGGTCGGGCGCTCTTCCAACGACGTGCGCTCGGCCGGGGTCAGCTGGATGCCGAGCCGGTCGAGGAGCTGGAAGACCACCTGCTTCTGGGCATCGAGCAGCTGCTCCATCGGTCCGCCGGCGGATCCGGAGGCGGAGACGCCGGAGGTGAGACTGTTGATCGCGTTGGCGTCGAGCTGGATCGTGGTGGCCGAGGGCTCCTGAATGGATCCCTGCACCACGTTCTGGGCGCGGAGCAGCCGACCCGACCGGGCGCCGGAGGCGGGATCGACGCGACCCGACGACGCGAGCTGCATCTCATCGACCAGCGCCTGCACCTGTTCACGCTCGAGGAGCTTCAGGCTGTGGACCTTGCCGAGGTCGGCCACGACGAGCTGGGCGATGCCGCGCTCCAGCGGGCGGAGGTCTTCGTTGGTGCCGACGTAGCGGAAGGGGAAGACCGCGATCGTGTTCGCTTCGGGGAGGGTCTGCGAAAGCGTCGACTCCTGCGCCAGCGCGGCACGCGCCGCGACCTGGATCTCCTTGTGGGTCAGGAGCATCAACCGGTTATCGAGCTCGCTCTTCTGCCGATTGCCGCGGGCGCGGAGCCGCGCCTGGGTGTAGCTGGCCCGGGCCGAGTCGAGCTGGCCGAGCTCTTCGTACGTGAGCCCGAGGTAGACCAGGCCCCGATAGTTGGAGCGATCGAGCACCACCGCGCTCTTCAGGACGTCGCGCGCGCGATCCCAGTTCTTCTGGCCGTAGTAGGCGACGCCGAGGCGGGTGAGGAGCACGCCGTCGGTGGGCCGCTGGGCCGCCTGGGCCTCGAGCGCCGGCACATCGTTCGGCGCGACCCGGTTGGCGCCAGTGCCTGCAGCGCAGCCGGCCAGAAGGGCCGCCGCGACCGCGAGCGGAAGGGATCGGTGGAGTTGGCTCATGGGTCTTTCCTGGGGTATCCGTAGAGAAACTGAATGTACCGGCCGCCGCCGGGGTCGGCAACCAGCAGGGGCACCTTGGCGGTGTGCGCTGGGTCACAGGCGCTGGGGCGGGTGGGCGCTGGGGCGCTGAACGCCCACGCACCTCTGGCCGACCCAACTTGGGGGCCGCATATTGGCGGAAGACCTTGGGGTGCCCCCCGGGTCGGGAAGGACCCTCTGTGGGACGTCGTGGGATCAAAGAGTATCGGGCCGGCGAGGCCTTGACCCTCATCGCGCTGGATCGGGAGGGAAAGTCGCTCGTGTGCCCGAGTTGCGGGGCGGCGCGGGTGGCGCGGATCCCGAAACGGAGCCCACGGGTCGACCCCAACGAGGCGGGCCGGGTCACTCTGCACTGCGACGCCTGCGGCCGGAACGCGAGCTACCTGTCGCGCAGCGAACTGC
>JANMWE010000247.1:0-7253 GCA_031393795.1 Gemmatimonadota bacterium | reverse complement strand
CGACCTGACCGAAACGATCGTCCTCCGGCGCACCGGGAACGCGACGCCGCGGCCCGCCAACATCCCGGTGCCGCCGGATCCGGATACGGAGCCATGAGCTGAGGGTGGTGCGCGAGGAGTTGGGAGTCAGGAGTCATGAGGGGTGTACCGGAGATCTCTCCGGTACACCCCTCAGAACTTCCCACTCCCGACTATTGCCTCCTAACTCTCGACGATCACCGTCGCCCGCACCTCGAACGGTCCCAGCGCTTCGTGCTGCGGCGCCACCTCGAGCCGCCCCAGGAATCCCGCCGCGGTGAGCGCCTCCGCGACAACGGCCCGCGCCGCATCGGGCGCGTTGCACCGCTCGCTCAGGTGCGCCAGCACCACGAGCCCGAGGTGCGGATGGCAGAGCTCTGTCAACAGCTCGGCAGTCTGTCGGTTGGAGAGGTGCCCTCCCGCCCCCGCGATCCGCGCCCGCACGCTCGCGGGGTAGTTGCTCTCGCGCAACAGGATCTCGTCGTGGTTGGCCTCGATCACCAAGGCGGCACAATCCTGCAGGAGATAGCGTACGGTCGTGGTCGGGCGGCCGAGGTCCACGGCCAGCCCGACCCGTGCGCCTGAGGCACCCCACGCGGCGATCGCGAGCGGCTGTGCCGCGTCGTGACTGGTCGAGGCTCCTTCGAGCGTGAACCCGGCGTGATGGAGCGGCGCCCCCGGTTCGAGTGCGATAACCTGCGGCGCGGCGATCGCCTCGAGCGTGCCGCGCGACCCGATCACCGGCACGCGATACTTGCTGCTCAATCGCGCGGCCCCGCGCGCGTGGTCCCCGTGCTCGTGCGTCACGGCGATCCCGACCAGGCGACCGAGGTCGAGGTCACACTGCGCGGCGCGGGTCTCGATCTCCCTGGCCGAGAAACCGGCATCGAGCAGCAGCACGGCACCGTCCTCCTCCAGCGCGAGGCAGTTGCCGCGCGATCCCGATCCGAGGATCCGGAGAGTGGTCACGCCTCCGTGACCCGATCCCAGAGCCGCTCGAGCGCGACCCGACGCTCGGGCGTCACTTCCACGTGGCGCCGCGGCATCACCCGCTCGGCGATGGCGAGGAATCCTTCGCGTGACACCGTGGTGTCGCCGGTCTCCCCCCACGACATCGGCGGCACGAACTTCGGCGGTCGGCCGGTGCCGAAGACGTTGGCGCCCGCGCCCACCACGCAGCCGGTGGGGAACATCGTCCCGATCGCGGCCTTGGCGTGGTCGCCGAGGAGGGCGCCGAGGTACTGGCGTCCGGTCTCGACCCGGCCGCCGGGGAGGTCGAGCCGCACCTCGCCGTAGGTGTTCTTGAGGTTCGAGGTCGTGGTCCCGGCGCCGAGGTTGACCCAGTGACCCACGACGCTGTGTCCGACGAACCCGTCGTGCGCCTTGTTGGCGAAGCCGAGGAAGACGGAGGTCGAGATCTCGCCGCGCACCACGCACCAGGGACCGATGACGCTGTTGCGGATGAATCCGCCCAGGACGCGGGCGTGGGGGCCGATGAAGCAGGGCCCTTCGAGGCGGGTGCCGCCGCGGACCTCGGCGCCGTCCTCCACGACGATGGCGCCGTTCCGGGTGTCGAAGGTGACGCCAGGCTCCACGAGAGCGCCGAGGAGCGCCACGTCGGCGACCTCGCCGAGGATGATGGAGCCTTCGGGGTAGTCGGCGTGGTGATCCGCCGCGATCTCGGCCACGTCGGTGGCGAGGAAGTGTTCGAGGGCGCTGATGAGGTCGGCGGTGCCGTGGAGCAGGAGGCCCGGAAGTTCGACCGCGGGACCGTCGTCGTTCGCGGCGGTCCAGGTGCTGCCATCCGGAATGATCCAGGCGACGGTCGTGCCGTCGTGCGCCAGGCGGCGAGTGCCGGCGGGGAGGTCGGGGACCTCGCCGCTCGGGGCGAAGTCGCTGCGGCAGATCAGGGCGGGGCCGGCGATCGGGCCGCGGGGCTGGACCGGGGGCTCGTCCATCTCATTGAATCCGTCCACGTGGGCGCCGACAATGGCGACCGCGGTGTGACCGAGGACCCCTTCCCAGCGGTCGCGGATCCGCCAGGCACCGGCGCGGAGTTCGCAGATCGGCCGGACGCCGGTGAAGGGCATCCAGGCGGCACCGGGGGAGTCAGGCTCGAGAAGATAGAGAGGAGGCATTTCGAAAGGGCCGGGTAAAAGCGGGCGCGGGAAACCATGATGAACTGAGCCCATGCTGATCGGGGACGGACCAACTTACATCAAGGGGCCTCCTGGGTTCGGTCCATCCTGGGTTCGCGCGCTATGAAAGATCTTTGACTTGGGGCGGCAGGGGATCGATCAGCGACTTCAAATGCGCGGCATCCGCGCGCGGCATAACGAGGATCCTGCCGTTGGCGTGGACGATCACGAGGTCGTGCACCCCGCGCACCACGATCGGGTCGCCGTCCGACCAGACCACGTTGCCCGCCGCGGCATCGAGATGCACCGGCCCGTGGACCACATTCCCCAAGGCGTCCTTGGCCAAGGTGCGTGAGAGGGCATCCCAGGTCCCGACGTCATCCCAGTGGAAGTGCCCCGCCACCACGGCCACCCGCGTGCTCCGCTCCAGCACGCCCACGTCGATCGACACCGGCGTGATCGCGGCGAAGAACCCGACGATGTTCCCCGAATCGAGCGCGGCCAGTCCCGCCTTCAGCTCCCGCGCGTGCTCGGCCACCTCGGCGCGCAGACGTTTCGCGCTCCAGGCGAAGAGGCCGGAGTTCCAGAGCGCCCCCTCGGCAATGAGCTTCGCGGCCGTCGCGGCGTCGGGCTTCTCGGTGAACCGGGCGACCACCCGCGCCTGACCGTCGATCGCCTTGCCGGGCACGATATAGCCGTACCCCGTCTCCGGTCGAGTGGGGACGATGCCCACCGTGACGAGCTGGTCATGCTCCTCCGCGATCCGCATCCCGCGTTCCGCGTCCCGACGGAAGCCTTCGGCGTCGGCGATCGCCCAGTCGGAGTGCAGCGAAAGCACCACCGCCTCAGGATCCCGACGGGCCGCCTCGGCCGTGGCCCAGAGGAGGGCAGGGGCGGTGCTGGCGGCGCGGGGTTCGATCAGGATGTTGGCCGCCGGGAGCCCAAGGGACTTGCCGAGGGGGCCGGCGAGCGCGGGACCGGTGACGAGCAGGGTCCGCTCGAGCGGCACCAGCCCCTCGAGCCGACGGAGCGCGTCGACCACGAGGGGCTGGGGAGAAGCGAGTGGAAGGAGTTGCTTCGGCTTGGCAGGCGTGGAAAGGGGCCAGAACCTGGTCCCGGAGCCGCCGGCGACGATGACGGCCCACCTCACAGGAGTTGAGAGTTGAGAGTTGAGAGGGGTGCAGACAAGGCATCGCGCACTACGGGGGGACCCATCAGGTGACTGGGCAACTCTTGGCTCTTGACTCTCAACTCTCTGTTCACACCAGCTGCGCCAGGGCGGTCCGGTGCGCGCTCAGGTCGAACAGCAGCTGGCCGATGTCGGCCTCCTTGCCACAGAAGACGAGGAGGATCGCGTCGGCGCCGAGGGTGGCGACGACGGCGGCACACCCGGCGTACTCGAAGGCCCCGAGAGCGAGCTCTCCCTGTCCGGCCGACTGCCCCAGACGGCGGGCGTTGGAGACGATCGCCGGGACGAGGGCCGCCACGGTGTCGGCGTCGAGGCCGGTGCCGGCCTGGTCGATGGTCAGACCATCGCCGCTCACCACCATCACCGCGGTGACACCGGGACGGGTCGCCAGTGCCCGGACCACGTCGCGCAAGCCGGCCATTGAGGGTCTCCAGGAGTGAGGGAACTGCGAGGCCGGATGCTACGCCCCGCGGGGACCGAAGTCAAGGAATCACTGTGGGTTGACCCATCCCCGCGGAGGGCGGTATCCTTGGTGCGATGCGCTTCCGAACCCTCCTCCTCGCTCCCGTCGCCGCCGCCCTGATGGTCGCCTGCGGCGACCCCTATGGTCTGGCCCGGCCGACCGTGGAGAACGTCGTCGACACGATCACCCTCGGCGCCCTCCGCTCCACAGGGGTGAGCGTCCCGAGCGCCTATTCGCTCTCCAATTCGGTGCCGGTCCGGACCGATCTGTCGTCCAACTACGATTTCGCGTACGACATCGATCCGATCCTCGGCCCCGTGCTCCTCCCGGCCCAGCTGACAGGGGTGTACTTCGCGTCGGCCACCAATCCGGGGATCCTCCGCACGACCACCCCGTTCGACTCGATCAAGATCGCGCCGAGCAACGGGTACAAGGTGGACCAGCCGTTCACGGTGGACAGCGGGGACAGCTTCATCGCCCGCTCCCTGATCCGCTGTGGCAACGGGGTGCCGGAGTACGGCAAGCTGCAGATCCTCGCGGTCGACAGCGTGGCGCACACGGTGAAGTTCAAGATCATGGTCAACAACAACTGCGGCTACCGCGGTCTTCAGCCCGGCCTTCCGGGCAATTGATCCTGTGATCGACATCCGGCGGTTGCGGCAGGATCCCGACGGGGTGCGGGCGGCGCTCGCGCGTCGCCGCGATCCGGCGCTCGATCGTGCCGTGGACCAGCTCCTGGCGCTCGATGTGCGCCGGCGGGAACTCCTGACCACCGTCGAGGCGCTGAAGGCCGAACGCAACACGATGAGCGACGAGGTGGCGCGGAAGAAGAAGGCCAGGGAATCGGCCGACGATCTTCTCGCCACCCTCAAGACGTCTGGGGACCGGGTCAAGTTGCTTGACGCCGAGGTGCACGGCGTCGATGAAATGCTGGAACGGCTCCTGCTGGTGGTGCCGAACCTTCCACTCGAGGACGTCCCCGACGGTGACGCCACCGCCAACAGGGTCGTGCGCACCTGGGGCACCGCGCCGTCGTTCGCCTGGACGCCGCGCCCACATTGGGACCTCGGCGCCGCGCTCGGTATCCTCGACCTGCCGCGGGGCGCCAAGATCGCAGGATCGGGGTTCCCGGTGTTCCTGGGGATGGGGAGCCGCCTCATCCGCGCGCTCGCCAACTTCATGCTCGACCTCCACACCCGGGAGCACGGGTACCTCGAGGTCTCGCCCCCCTATCTCGTCAATCGCGCGACCCTGACCGGCACCGGCCAGCTGCCCAAGTTCGAAGAGGACATGTACGCCAGCCCGGCGGACGACCTCTTCCTGGTGCCGACCGCCGAAGTGCCGGTGACCAACCTGCACCGGGACGAGATCCTCGACGCGAGCGACCTCCCGAAGAAGTACACCGCGTGGACCCCCTGTTTCCGCCGTGAGGCGGGGTCGGCGGGGAAGGACACCCGCGGCATCCTCCGGGTCCATCAGTTCGACAAGGTCGAGCTGGTGCAGCTGGTGCGCCCGGAAGAGTCGGTCGCGGCGCTGGAGACGATCACCGGTCACGCCGAAAAGGTGCTGCAGCTGCTCGGACTCCATTACCGGGTGCTGGCGCTCGCGGCGGGAGATACCGGCTTCGCGTCGGCCAAGACCTACGACCTCGAGGTGTGGGCGCCGGGGGTGGGGCAGTGGCTCGAGGTGTCGAGCAGCAGCTGCTTCACCGACTTCCAGGCCCGCCGGGCGAACCTCCGGTTCCGTCCCGAGGCGGGGGCCAAGCCGGAATTCGTCCATACACTGAACGCGTCGGGGCTCGCCTTCCCCCGCACGCTCATCGCCTTGCTCGAGACCGGTCAGCAGGGGGACGGCTCGGTCGTCCTGCCCGAGGCGCTCGCCGCCTACGCGGGGACCGACCGGCTCACCCCCCGTGCGTAGACCGGGGATCGGCCGCTGGGCCCCCACGGTGGTGGTGGCCCTGGTGGCGCTCCTCGCGGGGTTGTCGATCGGCACGAGCTGGATGATGGCCCGGCACCTTCGTCAGGATGCCAGCGCCATCGGCCAGCTCTTTTCAGGCGTGTTCGCCGGCCTGAACGATCCTCGGCCCGGCGCGGCCGAGGGGGCGCTGTTGCGGTTGGGAGAATTGGTGCGGGAGAAGGGGCTGCCGTTGATCGTGACCGACGGATTGGGCCAGGTCACCGCCGCCGACAACCTCCCGTTCGATGCCACGCTCAATGATCCACGGGTGGCGGCGTTCGCCAAGGAGCTGGACGCGGCCCGCGCGCCGATCCAGACCAGCGTCGGGATGGTGCACTATGGGCCGCTCCCGACCGAACGTCAACTCGTGCTCCTCTCGGTGCTGCAAGGGATCACCCTCCTGGTGATGGTGGGCGTCGGGTTCCTCGCCTTCCGCACCTCCGCCAATGCCCGACGCGATCGCGTCTGGGTGGCGATGGCTCGCGAGGCGGCGCACCAGCTCGGCACCCCGCTCACGAGCCTGCAGGGGTGGATCGAGCAGATGCGGCAGGGGCACACCCCACCGGATGCGCTCGCCGACTTCCTGCACCAGGACACCGAGCGACTGGCCAGGGTGGCGCGGCGGTTCGAGCGGATCGGGAGCCCGGCCGGTCGGAAGACCGTCGGACTCGGCGCTCTCGCTGCGCGGGTGGCGGAGTATTTCCGTCCGCGGCTCCCGCGTCACGCCAACCCGATCACCATCGTGGTGCAGGCCGCGGGCCCGGGGCCGAACGTGCTGGGCGACGAAGTGCTGCTCGAGTGGGCGCTCGAATCGCTGGTGAAGAACTCGATCGACGCGCTCAGGGGGCGCGCCGGGACGATCACCCTCGAGGCCGGGATCTCGGGGGACGAGGCGGTGCTCCGGGTCACCGACGACGGCCCGGGGATCCCGAGCGAGCTGGGGCTCGACATCTTCGAACCGGGGATCTCGAGCAAGACCAGCGGGTGGGGGATCGGACTCGCCCTGGTGAAGCGGGTCATCGAGGAGAACCACGAGGGGCGGGTGGCGGTGGTACCGGTGCCCAACGGGGCGAGCTTCGAGATCCGGCTGGCGGTACAGCCCCTCCCCTGACTCCCCATTTCAGCCTCACCCCCCAGCCCCCTCGCCGAACAAACCTCACCCCCCGGCCCCTGCTCCCTTGCGGGAGAGGGGGAGACGATCGGCGTCATTTCCCCTCTCCGGTAAGGGAGAGGGGGTCAGGGGGTGAGGTCAGCGTGAAAATGATGCCGATCTGGTAGACCCCTCCCATTATCTTCCCGCGATGCCTTCCCCCTCCGACGCCGAACTGCTCGACTCCCTGAATCCCGCCCAGCGGGAGGTCGTCGAGCACGTCAGCGGGCCGCTGCTGGTCCTCGCCGGCGCCGGATCGGGGAAGACGCGGGTCCTCACCCTCCGCATCGCCCGCCTCATCGAGGAGCACGGGGTGCCGGCCGAGCGGATCCTCGC
>JANMWE010000096.1:0-7615 GCA_031393795.1 Gemmatimonadota bacterium | reverse complement strand
ACAATGCTTGGCGTGGTGATCGGATGTTCCGAACAATCACCAGTTGGGGAAAGCCCGACCGGTAACGATCGCCCGCACCTCAGCACATTCGACAGTATCACCGGTAGGTGTTCCCTATACCCTCCCGCATCCTCTACTTGTGGCACCGTGACGGTGACCGCGACTCCAGCGTTCTACCCGAACTACCAGTGCAGTAACGTCTGCGAGATTCCGCAGCCCGATCCAGTGCACTTCGTGTTCAGCAAGCCGGTCTACCAGATCGAGGTCACGGGCAATGGCGGGTTCTACTGTCTCTCTCAAAACCTCGGCACATACGAGTTCTTCGCGCACGGACGGATGGTCGAGTCCGGACATCCGCACTTCCCCCCGGGCGGCGGGGTATGTGTTGAAAATGACTCCGTTACTGCACCGGTGTTCTATCAGTCGACGTATCAGGGAGGCGTCGACTCGGTCCTCTTTGTCATTCAAGAGCCGCAGTACATCTTGATCAATGGGGGCGCGGCTCATCTCGGAGTCTCGTTCGGTGTCACCTTCTTCGAGAAGCCGGGCGACGAAGCGACCACCTGCCTCACGGGCATCGACCTCCTTGATCGGAAACCGACTCGGGACCTCCTCAAGTTGTTGTGGGACAGTTCCCGCACCGGTCTACCCAAGACTCAACGGGTGGAGTCAGGCGGGTACTTGTGGGAGGATACAGTAACTGGCACCATTTTCACGCGGACATACTTCGATCGGACGAAGGACGGCCCCTGCTCAAATCCAGACGTCCCGACTTTCCCGTATCCCGGGAGATTCGTCGCCATTCTCCATTCACACCCCTACTATGACGGCGACACACTTCCGTCGAATTGCCGGACTCCCCCCTGGCCTGTCGGAGAGGTTCACGTAGTGGACGAATCGACCTTCGGTGGGCCCTCACCCCACGATATTGATCGACTGAGGGATGACAATGCGATCCATAATCCAATCCCGATGCTGATTGTCGATAGCAACTTGGTATTCTTCGTCCCGCCGGGGACCACGAAGGACAGTGCAACCAAGCAGGTCCAGCGGCGTGCTCGTATCAACCCACTGAACTCTTGCAGTCTCTTCTAGGGAGCCTCACAACAAATGACGAACAGCGTTGCTAGATTTCTTCGCGGTATCGCGCTGACGGCCGGATCGTCCCTGGCGATTTTTGGGTGCGCCACCGCGCAGACGTTCCAATGTGCAAGTCCCTCGATTGATGGCGTGACTGGTTTCAAGGATGCCATCGTTCGAGTCGTGACCTCGAGTGACTCTAACGGGGTCCGCAAGCGGGCCCAATACAATCTGCCTAAGATGGCGGCGAACAAGATCGCGTTGGTTACCACGACTGCCACATGTGCGACTGCCGCACAGGCATTCTTTCGAGCGGCTGGAGGGACCGCACCTAGTGGGCCAGTCAATGTTGTGGTGTTGAAGGCTGGGAGCACGCGCTACGTGGTCACTGTGCTCGGCTATACGGAAGGAGAATTCAATCTGTCTACCACATTCGATGCGAAGTGGCACGCGCTTGCAAGGATCAACTACTAGATCCAGGACCGAACAACAACCCCGCTCAGGATTGGGCGGGGTTGCCGCTCCGACCCGATCAATCGCAATGACTGACTTGAAGCTCCGGTCTCGTGTCGTGTTGATACTCGCTCTCTTGGGAATGACCCTTGTCGCAAGATCGACAGTTGCACAGAGCTATCAATGCGCTGGTTCAACGGATGGCGCGGCATACTCACTTCAGACGTATCTCGTTGAAATTGTGACTGGCACCGACACGGCCTCGGCCTCTGACCGAGCCCAGTACCATGTGCCGCGCACAACCGCAAGCAAAGTGTCCTACGAAACGGATCCAAACACCTGCGGGACGGCCGCCCAGAGCTACTCCCGGGCTTTGGGAATGGCGGTCCCGACGAGTGGCAGTCTTGTGGTGACAGTGGTGCGAGTATCCAATTCGCGATATGTAGTCGAGATCGAAGGGGTCTATGCCGGGGAGTTCGTGGTCACTGTGATCTTTGACAAGAAGTGGCGTCCACTTGCGACCATACTTGGGTAGACATTCCCACTCCTGAACCCCTACCCCGCTCAGAGATGGGCGGGGTTTTCGCTGATGGTGTCGCCAGTCTCGAGGAGCGTCTAGCCCAGATCCACCACCGCGCCCGTCCAGCCCGCCAGATCCACGTCCTGCTTGAACATCGTCTCGACATTCACCACCACCTCGCCGCCGTCCTTCTGGATGGCGAGGCGGTCCATTCCGCGCGTCGCCCGCCCGCTGATGAAAGTGCCGTCCGGCTGGTAGCGCGACTTGTGCTTGGGACACTGGAAGTTCTTGTCGTCCTCCCGCCACCGGAGCGCCGTGTTCTGGTGCGGACATGCAAGGTTGAAGGCGTAGAGCTTCCCGGTCCAGCGCACCAGGATCACTTCCTGCTGCGTATCGATCGAGACCGAATCGCTGGTCGGGATCGGATAACGGACATCGGCGTTCCGGCGGTCGAGGGCGTGGAGCAGGCGCATCGGCAGGGCGGTGGCAAGCGCCATCCCCGCCGCGACGGCAAAGAAGCGCCGGCGGCCGTCGTCGTGGCCGAGCTCACAACCGGTACAGGGGTCGGACATATCGATCTCCGGCGGACTACGCCGCGGTAGTGACCAGGATGCTGGTGAAGAGGATGGCGAACCAGAGCGCGAGGCTGAACCCCGCGGCCCATCGTAGTTTCGTCCAGGGGCCCGGTTCCGTTGAGTCGGGACGCCGCTCGGTCCGCTGGAGCCACGCCCCGTTGGCCAGCAGCAGGACGAAGAGCGCCATCTTGACCCAGTACGCCGGGGCATTGAGGAAGGTCTTGAGGTCGGAGGCGACGAGGAGGAGCCCCGACACCACCGTGAGGCCGAGCCCGATCAGGACCCACCGGTGGACTGCGCGGATCGTCGCGATGCCGTGTGCGCGGGCCGCCGCATCATCCGCGCGGGCTTGCAGCGTCTCGCGATCCACCGCGACCGCGGCGCCCCCGGAGATCAGCAGGCCGGCGAAGTGCACGAAGGTGACCCCGACGCTCACCGGCTGGCTGTCACCATAGAGGGTGGCCCAAGGCCGGGCGAGGTCGATCAGGGACTGTTGGATCGTCATCGGTCAGTTCTTCCAGAGGAGCATCATCAGCCAGCTGGCGGTGGAAAGTCCGAAGGCGCCGATCGCGACGCTCCGGTGAGTGCCGGCGCGCTGCGAGTTGGGGGGGCAGATCCCCCCTCCCTCGGCGCAATCGTCACCCGGGGCGGTCGCGGCGGCCACCAGGAACCCTGCGTCGGCGACGAGCATCGAGATCCCGTGGATCCACCGGCGGGTACGGCCGTTCGGATCGTGACGGGAATCCCAGAGGTTCCAGGCGCCGGTGATCGTGTTCGCGGCGAAGAGCACTTCTATTCCGGTCGCGAGCGCCTGGTGCGTGCCGCGCAGTCCCTCATCACTACCACCGGGCACATTGTAGAGTTTCTGCCCCACGACATACTCCCCCACCGAGAGCGGGAGCATCGTCCAGCTCGCCCACTTGTGGATGGTGAAACGGCGCGTGTACCAGTCGCTGTACTGGATGGCGCGGCGGCGCCGCGTCGTGTCCGCCTCGGGCACGGCCGACCCGTCGGTGACGAGGAGATACCCGGCCGAGGGAGCGGCGGGCGGGATGAAATGAAGATCGACGTGAAGGGCGGTATCCGGCTGCACCAGCGCCACTTGCAATGCCAGCAGTGTCAGGAATGACACGGATCGATCTCCTCAAGAAGGGCCAAGGCACGAATCATAGCGGACCCCGGGTGACGGGAGGATGACTGTGTCCTTCATTAGAGGGGGCTATCCGGGAAGGCCCTGACACCCCACATTATTTCATCCCCGCCCCGCACCAGCCGCCCCGTTCAAGGTCCCCATGAGCCTCACTACGCTCGACTGGTCCATCATCACGCTGTCCATCATCGTCTCCTTCCTGCCGGCACTCTTCTTTTACAAGCGGGCGGGGACCAACACCACCGAGTTCTTCACCTCCGGACGGGCCGCCCCCTGGTGGCTCGTCGGGGTGTCGATGGTGGCCACCACCTTCAGTACCGACACCCCGAACCTCGTCACCAACATGATCCGCGAGAACGGCGTCGCGGACAACTGGCTCTGGTGGTCGTTCCTCCTGACGGGGATGTGCACGGTCTTCTTCTACGCCCGGCTCTGGCGCCGCTCCGAAGTGCTCACCGACCTCGAGTTCTACGAGCTCCGCTACGCCGGCAAGGCGGCGAGCCTGGTCCGCGGCTTCCGCGCCGTCTATCTGGGGCTCTTCTTCAACTGCTTCATCATGGCGACGGTCAACCTCGCGGCCGTCAAGATCGCCACCGTCGTCCTCGGCTGGCCGATGGACCGCACCCTCATCGTCTGCTCGGTCATCACGATCTTCTTCGCGTCGGTCTCGGGGCTCTGGGGCGTGCTGGTCACCGACGCGCTCCAGTTCGGCATCACGATGACCGGCACCTTCGCGGTGGCCTGGTTCACCCTGCAGCAGCCGCAGATCGGCGGCCTGTCGGGGCTCTGGAGCAAGGTCGACCCGAAGATGCTGAGCTTCCTCCCCGACTTCGGGAACTGGGAAACGGCGCTCGCGGTCTTCATCCTTCCACTCACCATCCAGTGGTGGTCGGTCTGGTATCCCGGCGCGGAGCCGGGCGGTGGCAGCTACGTGGCCCAGCGGATGCTGGCGGCGCGATCGGAGAAGGACGCCCTCACCGGCACCCTTCTTTTCAACGTGATGCACTACGCCCTCCGGCCCTGGCCCTGGATCATCGTCGCCGTCGCCTCGACGGTGATCTACCCGACCCTGGCCGACGTGCACGCGGCCTTCCCCAACATCCCGCCCCATATGCTGGGGAACGACATCGCTTATCCGGCGATGCTCCGGGTGTTGCCGGCCGGCTTCCTGGGGCTGATGATCGCCGGGATGCTCGCGGCCTACCGCTCCACGATCGAGACCCACCTCAATTGGGGCACCAGCTACCTGGTGCACGACTTCTATCGCCGGTTCCTGCGTACCGGCGCGTCGGAGAAGCATTACGTGCTCGTGGGCCGGCTCACGACCGCGGGCCTCATGGTCTGTGCGGCCCTCCTCACGTACGAGCTCCAGACGGCCAAGGAGGCGTTCGACCTGATCCTCTCGGTCGGCGCCGGCACCGGGCTCATTTACCTACTGCGCTGGTTCTGGTGGCGGATCAACGCCTGGAGCGAGATCTCGGCGATGCTGAGCTCCTTCCTCGTGGCGATCGGCTTCTTCCTCGCGCGGAAGAGCGGGATGGAGATCTCCACCACCCGCTCCCTCCTCGTCACCGTGGGGATCACCACGATCGTCTGGGTCACCACGACCTTCCTCACCGCCCCCGCCGACCGGGCGACCCTCGTCGCCTTCTATAAGAAGGTGCGCCCCGCCGGTCCCGGCTGGACCAGCGTCGCCGCCGAAGCCGGCGTGGGCCCCTCCCCCGATTCCCTCCCCCAGCAATTCCTCGGCTGGGCCCTCGGCATCACCTTCGTTTACTCGGCGCTCTTCGGCACCGGCAGCTACCTCTACGGCCATACACCGCAGGCGCTGATGTGGACTGCGGCGTTCGTGGTGAGCGGGATCGGGTTGCTGATGGTCGTGCCGAGGATGTGGGGGTCGTCTACGACAGGGTGAGGGAGGAGTGCAAGGGACGAGTGGGCGAGAAAGCGACGAGCGAAAAGGGGAGCACTCCTTTCTCGTTACTCCAAGATCAGTACCCAGCCACGACCCGGCGCCACCGGGATCGCCTCCCCCACGTGGAAGGTCCGCGCCTCCTGGAACCGGTCGATCGCCGGGGCCCAGAGCGAGGCGCGGGCCGGCAGGATGCCGAGGGCGTGCCAGTCGATGCGGAGGTGGAGCTGGACCGTGTCGGGAGCCCAACTCGCGATGGCGATGAGGGTCTTCCCGTTCTTCACGTAGGCGGTGGCGAGCACGTCATCGCGCCCCGTCTTCACCGGTGAGGTCGGGTCCCACCACCCGTGCATCTGCGCTTCCGCGATCCCCACCTGGTCCCACATCTGCCAGAGGGGGCGCGGGTCGCCGGCCCAGGGAAGGCGCGCGGTCATCCCGAAAAGCATCCCGCGCCACGGGTTGCCGCCATCCTGCAGCATCTCCCCCATCAGGCCGTACGGGATCCCCGACATCTCCACCAGCCAGTAGTCCGGCGACGAGTTGTAGTCGAAGTACTCCCCGAACCAGAGCCGGTCGATGTAGGGGAAGTGTTCGAGATAGAGATTGGCGCTCGAGGCGAACCCGTCGTTCCGGTCGTACTGGTTGGCCGAGTGGAGGTCGATCATCGGATTCGGGCGTCCCTTGGCCAGCACCCGCCGCATCCGCTGCATCGTCGTATGGTCGAACGCGACGTCGTCGAGGTAGAGCCCGTCGATCTGCTCGTGGCGGACGAGCCAGTCGAGCCCTTCCACATAGTGGTTATGCCACCGGCTGATCCCGCTCGTGACCAGCGCGATGTCGCGGAGCTCCGGCACCACCCAGCCGGTGATGTAGTCGCCGCCCACATGTTCCTGCAGCCAAGAGTGCCCGCCGCCGGGCCCGGCCGCGAAGACCTCGTGCCCGAACGAACGGAGCGCCCAGAACTCCGGCGCGCGGTTGGTGAGCTCACGCACGGTGTAGTAGATCTTGAACCGGATCCCCACCGCGTGCGCGCTGTCGGCGTACGCGCGCATCTCGGCCGGGCGGAAAAAGGGGTAGTTGATGTACGGGTTGATCGCCGTGGCGTGGTGGACGTTCACCACGTTGGCCCCCGCTTCCTTGATCTCCGCGATCGGCCGATAGGCGTGGAAGAAGCGGGTGGTGAACTGCGCCTTGGGGTCGATCGTGTGGAAGGGCGTCAGCAGCAACTTGAAGTCGAACCAGAGCGTGTCCCCCGGCACCAGCGTGCGCGCGCCTCCGAAGCAACGGAGCGCGTACTCCGCCGAGTTTTCGTAGAGCTGGGCGCTGCATCCGCCGACGCCGCCGTTCTCCCAGCTCCGCGGCATCACCAACGGCTTGAGCTGGTAGAAGTTGGTGTTGAGGGGCCGGTCGTACTTGTCATCGAAGAGGGAGAGCTGGGCCCCGGCATTCACATCGCCGACCCAGACCGCATCCTGATTGTGGCGCAGGTCCCAGCGCCAGTCGAACGCCGCGGGGGCGAGTCCCCCCTGGCGGCCGAGCCCCATCCAGTACTTCGCGATATCGGCGCGATAGGGGACCACGAGGGCGATGTCGTTGACCGGTGTCGTGTCGCGCGCGGTGACGGCGACGTGGTATTCGAGGGTGCCGTCGAACTCGAGGTCACCCTGGATCTGCGCGGTGATGGCACCGGTAGAGTTGGTCGCCGTCCAGATCGCGATGCCGGGCTGGGTGCGCACCATCTTCACACTGTCGGTGCTCCACGCCATCGGCACCCCGTCACTCCCGATCACTTCGAGCCGGACCGGGGCCTGCAACAGGGGACGCCCGGTCGCGGCCATCGCCGTCATTCCCGCGGTGAACTTGCTCGTGAGCTGCGCGGGGAATCCACTCGGCGCCAGATCGACCGTGCGCCCGAGGATCTCGAG
>JANMWE010000219.1:0-2626 GCA_031393795.1 Gemmatimonadota bacterium | reverse complement strand
GATGGGACCGTCCTCGGCGAGGCGCCCGCGGGGGCACCAGCCGCCGCAGGGGATGCCGAGGACGAGGGCGACGTCGAGCGCGGCGCGGTCGACGCCGGTCTGGCCACCGGAGATGATGCGGGTGATCGGCACGCGGGGAAGGTAGTGCGTGCCGATCGGTCAGGTCAGGGGGCGGGGATGGCTACAGGGGTGTCCGTGGCCGGCAGGCCGTTCGCCCCCTCGACGCCGGGCACGTACCCCCAGCAGAGGACCACGCCATCCACCCGACGGGCGCAGAGGGTCTGGCCGCTCATCGCCACTTGGACGACGGCCGTGACGCCTCCTTGGAGTTCACCAGGGGTGGGGTGGTAGAAGCCTGGGAGCTGGTAGTCGTTGACGTCGAACTGGCCCCAGAAGTAGACGCGGCCGCTCCGGATGGAGGCCCACCGTTGCCATTGGATGGACGGGGGAGCGAATCCGTTCCCTGTGACTTCCCATGGATGCGGGCCAAGATTGAATGGAGCGCCAAAACTATTCGCGCCCCAGCACCAGGTGGCACCAGAAGCCGTGGTGCCGCAGGAGGTGTCGTCCCCGGTCCGGATGTGAATGAAGCGGAGGTCGGTCGTCACCGGCCGTGCCTGGAGGACCACAGAATTGGTGTTAAGGGTGTCGCCCAGCTTGCCGTCCCGGTCGCGTCCCCAGCAACGGGCGGCGCCATCGGCCTCGAGGGCGCAGCCGTGATCGTATCCCAGCGCCAGCTCCGTGAACGTAGCACCCCCCTGATCGATCGCGATCGGGGTCGTGGCGGTGGTCCCCCATCCTGCCAGAGAGCCGAGACTTCCGTCGACGTCCGTCCCCCAGCACCATCCCTGCCCCGCCCCATCGAGGCCGCAGGTGCTGTACCCTGAGCCGTCGGCGGAGAGGGCAGTGAACTGGTGGCTGCCGACGACCGAGCCGGAACTCGCATAGACATTCGTCGGAACTCCCGGGCCCTGACCAACGGCGTAGCCGACCCCCCAGCAGTAAGTCGTCGTCGCGGATCGCGCACAGGCGTGCCGCCCGCCCGCCACGACCTCCACGAGGGCATGCCCGCTGTCGACCCGGACAGGGGTCGGTCCGAAGTTGGCTGACGCTGGATAGTTGTAGATGCTCCCCCAGCACCACGCGTCGCCCGCGAGGTCGATGCCGCAGCCGAATCCGTCTCCCTGCGCGACAGAGATGGCGCGGAACGCAGTCGCGGTAGCGGTCACCGCGAGCGTCGGCACGCCGCCGGCCGAGACTTGGAGCACCTGCGCCTCGTGGTCAAGCCCCAAGGTCCAGGCCGTCGCGATGGTACCATCGCTTCCGGTCGTCGCCGTGACCGGTGTGACGGTGCCATCGCCTGAGGCGAGGCTCCAATGCACCTCGGCGTTCGCCACCGGGCCACCTCGGTCGTCCACCAGTCGTACGATGACGAGAGAGTCGAGCCTTCGACCCGGTGCGCCGGTCTGCGCGCCACCGAGCACGGCCTCCAGGTGATCCGCGACCGCCGGACTCGAGGTCTCGGCGGTGCAGGCGACCAGGAACAGCAGCATCAGCGGGAGCGCGAAGCGCCGCATCGGGGTTACTCTCATTGAAGCAAGATAGGTGGGGACCCCCGGCGGCCATCCGGGGAGTGCATGGACTGACGCCCGACCCTTCGGATGTTGCACAGTGGTGTGCGCGTGGCCCCCGATGGCGCGTCACATATTCGCGGGACCGGGCCGGTCCTGCCCACCACTCCAGCCCGAGCAATCTATGACCACGCGCCCTCTGCTGCCGGTGCTCGCGCTCGCCTTAGCACTCACAGCGTGCGAAGGCGGGATCACTGAGCCTTCCTTCACGCACCTTTCATCGATTTCGATGTCGTCGAGCTTCGCCTGCGGGATCGACCGCGCGGGACGCGCCTATTGCTGGGGCACCGACAACGGGTCGGGCCAGCTCGGCACCGGCGATAACGCTCCGACGGCGATGCCGCTCCCGGTGAAGTCGGGCACCCGGTTCACCCAGGTGGTCACCGGCCGCACCCACGTCTGCGCGCTGGCCGACGACGGCCGCGCCTTCTGCTGGGGGGACAACTCCGAGTCCCAACTCGGCGTCACGACCGCCAACCTCAGCTGCGCACTGGTGCAACCCAACGGCTGGACCCAGGACTTCGGGAACGCCTGCTCTACCGTGCCGGTGCCGGTCGAGACCACGCTCCGCTTCAAGAAACTCGGTGCGGCCGAACAACGCACCTGCGGCCTCACCAGCGGCGGGCAGCTCTGGTGCTGGGGCACCGGCGCGCTGGGCGACAGCGCCGGCGTTGCCGTGACCGACACTCTGGTCCGGGTGTCGGCGTCTACCAACTTCACTACTTTCGCGCTCGGGCCGTATCACACCTGTGCCGCCGGCCAGGATGGACTCGGCTGGTGCTGGGGATCCAACTTCAACGGCACCCTCGGGCTCGGGACGGCGTTGAGCACAATCAGCCAGGCCTTGACCCCGATGCGGATCAACAGCTCCGCCTTCATCAAGAGCTTCGCACTTGGCGCCGCCCATACCTGCTCCCTCACCGGCGCAGGCGACGCCCTCTGCTGGGGCTTCGGCGGCTCGGGGCAGCGGGGCGACTCCAGCACCGTCGCGACCC
>JANMWE010000201.1:0-6291 GCA_031393795.1 Gemmatimonadota bacterium | reverse complement strand
CACGCTCGAGAGGTCGCTGATCCTGACCGGTTGGCGCGCGTCGTTCGGCACCAGGGTGTTGCGCAGGTCATCGAGGGTCCGCTCGCGCGCGCCGGCCGCCTTCAGGTCCACCGGGAGCTCCACGTCGCCGAAAGTCATCTTCTGCTGCCCCACCGCCCCCGCCACTTCGCGGGCCACGGTCCCGGCGAACTGCTGTGCCGTGATCCCCGAACGCGCCAGCTCGGCGCGATCGGGAGTGAGCATCACCGAGAACGCCTTTCCGCCGTTGGAGAAGAAGCTCCCCGCGTTGATGTCGACGCTCCGCACCCGGGGGATGTTCATCAGCCGCCCCTGCAGGTCCTTGGCGAGCGCCTCGACGCCACTGTAGCTGTACCCCAGCACCTTGATGCGGAAGCTCTGGTAGCTCCCCCCGCCATAGCCGTTGGAGAACCCGGGCCCATTCCCCCGCACGCTGATCTCCGCCCCACCCACGAGGACGCCTCGCTCGGTGAGCGCGTCCTGCATCTGGTAGGGGTCGGGCCCGTTGGCCGCTTCCTTGGTGTAGATCACGCTCATGAAGGCGCGGTCGCGCCCGCCGCGCGCCACGACCCGGTCGACCCCGGGAGCCCCGACGGCGATGGCCTCGAACTCCCGGATGCCACGGTCGGTGGCCCCCGGCTCGGAGCCACGGGGAAAGCCGATCGAGACGTCCACCGTCGTGGCGCGGTCGTTCCACCAGCCGAAGGATACCCTCGGCACCTTGGTCGCGAACCGCCAGAAGAGGAGCCCGAAGACCGCGATGAAGAAGACCAATGCCGGGTATCGCCACCGCAAGAGGAAGACGACGCTCTTTCCATAGATGCGGTCGAGCCGCGGATACCGCGCCCGCTTGATATCGTGCCCGTGGGAGAGCGCGGGGATGAACACGACGCTCGTCAACACGGCGAAGCTCAGCGCGAGCCCGAAGGCGACCGCGAAGGGGAGGAAGGCGGCGCGGGTATCCCCTTGCAGGTAGAGGAAGGGGATGAGCACCACGATGGTCGTGAGGGTGGAGCCGAGCACCGCCGGAAGGATGCGTGCACCTGCGGCGGCCCGATCATCGGGGGAGTCTCCCACCAGCCGCAAGCGATCGACCACGACGACGCCATCCTGCACCAGGATCCCGATCCCCATCCCGAGCCCCGCGAGGGTCAGGAAGTTGACCGGCAAGTCAAGCAGGAAGAGGCCGAGCGCGGAGCCGGCGATCGCCAGGGCGGCGCTCCCCATCACCAGGGCCACGCCGCGCCATTTCCGGAGCGCCACCCCGAGCACCACCAGAACCCCGACGAGCGCGATACTCCCTCGCCGCAACAGGTCGGTGAGCTGCTTGTCGAGCTCGACGCTCGAGTCGTCGCTCAGATAGAAGGTGACCCCCGGCGGGAGGCGGCTGCCGAGCTCCGCGACCGCTGCGCGGACCAGCGCCGCGGTCTTCACCGCATCGGCTCCCGGGAGCCGGGCGACGTTCATTGCGACCGCCGGCTTGCCGTTCAGTCGGTTGAATTGGTCCCCGGTGTCCTCGTCGAGCCGGATGGAGGCGAGGTCGCCGAGCCGATGGATGAGGCTTCCCTGCCCGCGCACCGGCAGTTCCGCGAGGTCCTCGATCACCGTCGGCTGATCGGAGAGGAGGACGGCGCGATCGGTGGCGCCGAAGTGCTCGAGGCCGAGGGGGCGCACCGCCCGCGCGCCGGCGAGCGCGTCGGCCAGCCGCTGTGGATTGATGCCGAGCTGGCGGAGCCTCGTCTCGTCGTAGGTGACCGAGACCCGCCGGTCGGCGCCACCGTAGCTGTTGACCCCCGCCACACCGGGGACGGAGAGGATCCGGGGGCGGATCTCGCGGTCCACGAGGTCGGCCAGGGTCCCCGGCGTGTATGGGCCCGAGAGCACGTAGGTGAGAAGGGGCGCTTCTTCCAGATCCTCGGGGACGAAATTGCCCACCGTCGGCATGCTTGCGCCGGCGGGGAAGTCCTTGCGCAGGATCTCCATCCGTTCGAGGATCGCGAGCCGAGTGAGGGTGATGTCGGCGGTCGGCTCGAGCTCGACCGTGAGGCTGCTCGCTCCGTCCTGCGACTCGGAGCTCACCTTCTTGACCCCGCGCACCCCCTGGATCGCCTCTTCTATAGGAGAAGTGAGATAAGTCTCGATCAGCTCCGGCGAGGCGCCGCGCCAACTGGCGCTCACTTGGAGCCGGGGGACTTCCACCTGCGGCCGAGTGGCCATCGGGAGGCGCGTGAAGGAGACCCCGCCGGCGAGCAGCAGCGCGCCGGCAATGGCCCAGGCGACGGCGGGGCGGTGGGCGAACCAGGTGATCACGCCCTCTCCCCCCGGCCCCCTCTCCCTGTCGGGAGAGGGGGAGCAATGAAGTCGAACCTCATGCGGATGCGCTCCCCTCCCCCGACAGGGGGAGGGGTTGGGGGAGGGGGCGCTTCCTCTCTTTCCGCTCCTCCATCACCATGTACGCGCTCGGCAGCATGAAGAAGGTCACCGCCAGGGCCGTCACTGAGCCGCCCACGACTCCCGCGGCGAGCGGGATGTAGAGCTCGCCGCCGCTCCCCCAGCCGAAGAGCATCGGGAGGACACCGGTGACGGTCGTGATCGAGGTCATCGCGATGGCGCGCAACCGCGCCCGTGAGCCGAGGTGGATCGAGTCACGGATCGAGTGGCCCTCGGCCCTGAACTTCATGATCGACTCGAGCTTGACGACCGCCTCGTTGTCGGCGAGGCCGACCATCACCACGATGCCGATGAGGGAAACGGCGTTGAGGCTCTGCCCCGTCATCCAGAGGAAGAGGATGCCGCCCACCGCGGCGAGCGGGACAGTAAGCATCACGAGGAGGGGGACCGTGAACGAGGCGAACTCCCCGGCCAGCACCAGGAAGACCAGCGCGGTCGCCAAGATCGCCACCAACAGGAGCTCCTTGCTGGTCCGCTGCTGCTCGGCGTCAGCGCCTGCGACTCGAAAGCTGATCCCCGGCGGGGGGTCGAGGGTACTGAGCAGCGTGTTGACGTCGGCCGAGGCGCGCGCGGTGCCGCCGCGCTCGACGACCCCTTCGACGATGGTCACGGCGCGCTGATCGACCCGCACCACCTCCACCGGTGCGCGGACCTCTTTCACCCGCACCAGCTGCGCCACCGGCACTCCCTTGATCGGTGTGGCGAGGGCGGCCTGCAGGTCCTCGTTCATCGCGCCGGCGAACCGGACGGTGATGGGGGTCCGCTTGTCGGTCTCGCGGAAGTCGGTCGCCTTGATGCCGCCCAGCCCGCCGGCCAGGGCGTCCCCGATCGCCTGCGGGGTGATCCCCCGCTCCGCCATCCGATCGCGCTCCAGCTGGATCTCCACCTGCGGCTGGGTGGAGGCGAAGGCGTCACGCACATCGGTCAGGGTCGCGAGGGTCCGAAGCCGGTTCCGCACCGTGTCGGCCCAGCGCTCGCCGAGCTGGGTCTGGGTCGAGGCGACCTCGACGCGCACAAGTCGCCCCTCTCGGCCGATGAGCGAGCCGAACTCCGACTGCCCTGCGAGGTCGAGGGCCAGCGCTCCCTGAGCGAGATCCGGCAGGGCCAGACGAAGATCGCGCGCGAAGGTCGCGGCCTCTTTGCCATCGGGGACCGGAATGATGAGCTGGCCGGTGGCGCTCGAGCCGGGGTCGGCACCGGAGAGGATCTCTTCGTCCGTGGCACGCCCGATGCGGGCGTACACCCCCTTGCTCCCCAGTTCCGTGGCTGCGCGCTCGACCCTGGTGGCCTGGCGGGCGGTCTCCTCGATGGCGGTCCCCTCGGGGAGCTGGAGCTGCGCGACCACCAGCCCTTCATCGACTTGCGGCAGCACCTCGCGCGGCAATTCCTTCAGCGCCACGACGGTGAGGAGGCAGAGCGCGACCGCGATCGAGGTGACCCGCCACGGGTGGTCGAGCGACCAGTCAAGGCAGATCTCGTAATAATGGAGGAGCCAGTTCCCGGCGCGTTCCAACCGGTCCGTGAGCGGCTTGAATAGGCGCGCGGTACGGCTCTTCCCCCGTTCGGTCTTGGACGGCTCCCCCGCCATCAATACCGGCATCAGGGTGAGCGCCAGGATCAGGCTCGCGCCGACGCTCGCCACCACCGAGAGGGAGAGGTCGCGGAAGAGCGCGGCCGCCAACCCCTTCACGAAGACGATCGGCCCGAATACCAGCAGCGTCGTGAGCGTCCCGGCGATGAGCGGTGCCGCGACCTCGTCCGTCCCCACCACCGCCGCTTCCAATGGCAGCATCCCCTCTTCCACCTTGGTCCCCGCCGCCTCGGCCACGACGATCGCGTTGTCGACCAGGAGGCCGACGCCGAGGGCAAGCCCGCCGAGGGAGAGCACGTTGATCGTGACGTTGAAGGCCTGCAGAAAGACCAGCGCCACCAGCACCGAGAGGGGCACCATCGCGCCGATGGCGATCGAGGCGCGAAGATCCTTCAGGAAGAGGAGGATCACCACCAGCGAGAGGATCCCGCCGAGGACGATCTCCTGAAAGAGATTGGAGAGGGCGTCGTTGACGAAGCGCGCCTGCGCCGCGACCAGAGTGAGCTTCACGTCGGGGAAACTCGTGCCAAGTTCGGTCAGGACCTGCTCGATGTTGTTCGTCACCGCCACCGTGTTGGCACCGGCGTCTTTGTAGACCACGAGGCCGACCGCCGCCCCGCCGTCGAGCTGCGTGAGGGTCTCCGGCTCGGCGGTACCGAGCGTGACGGTGGCGATGTCGCCGAGGATGATCCCGCTCCGCGCCGGACCGACCGGCGTGCGCGAGATCTCGCCGATATTCTGGAATTCGGTGAGGGTGCGCACGGCGTAGCGGAACTGCCCTCGGCGGATGGTGCCGCCGGCGGCGCTCGCATTGGCCGACTGGAGCGCCTGGGAGACGTCTTCGGGCGAAAGCCCCAGTGCGCGCATCTTGTTGGGATCGACCTCGACCTTGATCTCGTCGGTCGGGGCCCCCACGACCGCCACCGAGGCGACGCCGTCGAGCTGTTCGAGCCGGCGGGCGTGCACCTCCTTGGCGGTACGAGCGAGCGAGCGCAGGTCTCCGGTGCCGGTGACGCCGAGTACCGCGATGGGGCGCTCGCCGGGATCGCTGGTGAGGAGGGTGGGGCGTTCGGCGCCATCGGGGAGGCGGTCGCGCGCATTGTCGAGCCGTTCGCGCACCGCGAGGGTCGTGGGGGCCATCGCGGTCCCCCAGGCGAAGCGCGCGGTGGTCGTGACCTCTCCCACTCGGCTCACCGATCGCAATTCGACCAGTCCCGGTGTCGCCGCGATCGCCTCTTCGACCGGTTCGGCCACCAGGCGCGACACTTCGCTCGCGGCCGCGCCGGGGTAGCTGGTGCGGATCGTGAGGACCGGGAGAGCGACGTCGGGGAGGAGGGAGACCGGGAGGCGGCCGAGCGATACCGCGCCCATCAGACAGAAGGCAAGGGTCGCGGCGATGGTGGTGACGGGGCGCTTGACCGCCGCGGAGGTGAGTGACATTCGTTCGAGTTCTCCGCCACCATGTCGGTCAGAGAGCGCTTCAGCGCCCCGTAGGTATCCGCTCCATTGTCATCCTGAGGCCCCTCAGGGGCCGAAGGATCTCCGGCCCGCTATTGCGCGATCTCACGGACTCCCTGCTGCACCGGAGGCCGTTCGAGCATCTCGGAAGGGCGAGCGGAGATCCTTCGGGCGCTTACGCGCCCTCAGGATGACAGGGACGCGGTGATCTCCGCCGCTTCGCGGGCGGGCTACTCCCGCTTCGCCACCAACCTTACGGGCGCATCATGCGTCAGCGTCAGGTGCCCTTCGATCAGCACCGTGTCACCCACCGCCACCGGGATCTGTCCCGTGACCGAGTCGGGAAGGACCTCGGTGTCGGTGCCGTTGGTGAGCCCGGGGGTGATGTAGGTCCACTGCGCCCGGCCGTTCCGCACGACGAAGACGAGCGGGCGCCCTTCCCGCTCGATCACCGCGCGGGTGGGGACGAGTATCCGATTGGTCAGGCGGGAGCTCTCGAGCTTCACGTCGGCGTACATCCCCGGGCGGAGCGCCGCGGCGGCGCTGGGGGGGACGCGCACCACCGCGCGTCCGGCGCGGGTGATGCTGTCGACCAGGGGGAGGATCGCGCTGATCGTGCCGTGCACGGAGGCGCCCGCGGCCGGAGAGAGCACTGCGGCGTCGCCACCCACGCGAAGGAGGGGCATGTCGTGCTCCAGCACCGATGCCTCGATCCGGAGGTCGGTGACATCGACCACCGTGGCGACGCTCTCGCCAGCGCCGACCCGCTCACC
>JANMWE010000168.1:0-2322 GCA_031393795.1 Gemmatimonadota bacterium | reverse complement strand
GGTGAACCCACCCGTCAGCCTGATCCGCACGTAGTTGCCGGGACGGATGACGACGTCGCGGTCGTTGGTCTTGCTGGCCACCGCGGCACCTGCCGCCGCGCCGACCACGGCACCGATGATGGCGCCCCGACGATTGCCACCGATCACGCGCCCGGCGATGGCGCCGCCGGCGGCACCCGCGCCGACCTTGGCCGCGTCGCCGACGGTGACCCCACGGCCGACGACCGAGTACTTCACCGAGTCGACGGTGGCCGAGAGCCCGAAGCTCCGGCCATCGAACTCGACCGAGGTCGGGGTCAGCTTCAGCTTGCCGGTCTTGTCGTTGTCATTCTCGGCCGGCGCGAGCTCATCGATCCGAAGCGCCACGACGGCGCCGGCGGGGATGATCGTGCGGCCCTGCGGATCCTTCACGTCGCTGGCGACGCGGACGCGCATCGTCTCGCCGACCTTGTTGTGGCGGGACGTGATCGAATCGATCACCGAAGTGCCGAACTCGGTGCCGGCCGCGAGCGTGAGCGGCGCGGACGTGACCGTGCGCGGCGCGGCAGGCCGATGCGGTGCCGGGGCCGTGGCGGCAGGCCGGTCATTCATCGCCGCCGCGTGGCTGTCGGCCGGGGCCATCGCGAGGTCGCGCTGCAGGCTGTCTGCTTTCGCGGCATCTTTGTTCCCGCCGCCACATGCGGCAGTGGCCAGGGCCAGCACCGCCAAGATCTGATATTTCATCCATCCCTCCAAGGGTGACTTGTCCGGGCACCATCGCCCGGTGAGCTTACAAAGTAATGCAAGAACTCAGATCCGTCTGGCCCTACCTTCGTCCGTACCGCACGGCCTACCTCTTCGGGCTGATAGCCGTTGTGGGGGCGAATGCATTCCGTACATTCGTGCCCCGTTTTCTGCAGCACGGCATCGATGCGATCTCCACCGGCGCGCCCCGCGCCGACCTCTATCGCGCGCTCCTCTTCCTGATGACGGTCGCGCTGCTCGGCGGCGTTTGCCGATACGTGATGCGGCAGCTGCTCAACAGCGCGAGTCGCCGGGTCGAGACCGACCTGCGCGACGCCCTCTTCGCGCACCTCGAGCGGCAGTCGGCCACCTTCTTCGACCGGCGCACCAGCGGCGACCTGATCGCCCGGGCCACCAACGACCTGCAGAACGTCCGGATGGTCGCAGGGCCGGCGCTGATGTACCTGGTCGACACCGTGGCGCTCACCCTCCTCGTGATCCCGATGATGGCGGCCACCAGCGCGCGCCTGACGGTCTGGGTCCTGCTCCCCCTCGCCACGCTCCCGTTCGCGATGATCTGGTTCGGCCGCCGGATCCACGAGCGGACCCAGGCCATCCAGACCCACTTCGGGAAGCTCACCGACCACGTGGTCGAGAACCTCACGGGCGTCCGGATCGTCCGCGCCTACCGGCAGGAGCAGGCGGAGACGCGGGAGTTCGAACGGCTGAGCGACGAATACCAGCGCCGGAACCTCGCGCTGGCCAGGATCTCGGGGGTGTTCCAGCCCCTGCTGGGGATGATCGGCGGCGGCGGGGCCATCATCATCCTCTGGGTCGGCGGCCGCCAGGTGATGGCCGGCACGATCACCCTCGGCGCCTTCGTCGCCTTCGGGATGTATCTGGCCCAGCTCATCTGGCCGATGATCGCGCTGGGCTGGGCGGTGACCCTCGTGCAGCGCGGCGCGGCTTCGATGACGCGGATCAACGAGGTCTTCAAGGCGGTGCCGACCATCGTCGACGCACTCGATCCGGTCCACCTCCCCCCGTCGGCCGGCCCGCGGGCCATCACGATGGAAGGGGTCTCGTTCCAGTATCCTGGTGCCGAGGACCGCGGCTGGGTGCTGCGCGACATCTCGTTCACGCTCGCGGCCGGCGAGTCGCTCGCGGTGGTGGGTGCGACGGGGTCAGGGAAGAGCACGCTCATCGAGCTCCTCACCCGCGCCTACGACCCCACCGAAGGCAAGGTCCTGGTCGACGGGATCGACGTCCGCCGGATCTCGCTCGCCGACCTTCGCCGGGCCGTAAGCCACGTGCCGCAGGAGACCTTCCTCTTCAGCGCCACCGTGCGCGAGAACGTCCTCTTCGGGATGCCCGACGACGGGCGCCTCGAGCGGAGCGCCGAACAGGCCCAGCTCACCGAGGCGCTGCCCTCGCTGCCGCACGGCTACGACACGCTCCTGGGGGAGCGCGGCATCAACCTCTCCGGCGGCCAGAAGCAGCGCACCGCCATCGCCCGGGCGCTGGCCAAGGACGCGCCGATCTTCCTCCTCGACGACGCCCTGTCGGCGGTCGACGCCCAGACCGAGGCGGCGATCCTCA
>JANMWE010000156.1:0-2491 GCA_031393795.1 Gemmatimonadota bacterium | reverse complement strand
CTTCCACGGGATCGTGAACCTCTTCTCCGGGCACTGCCACGAGTACAAGGCGGGGACCAAGGGGGAATACACCCACGTCCCGATCCCCGCGGCCCAGGCCGACGAGGTGAAACGCTACACCGAACAGTTCACCGAAGCCATCGCCGCCACCGACGACACCCTCATCGAGCGCTACCTCGGCGGCGAGGAGATCCCGCGCGAGGACTTCAGCGCGGCGATGAAGGGGGCGGTCGTCTCGGGCGCCGTCGTCCCCCTGCTCTGCTGCTCCAGCGAGCTCACCTACGGGATCCGCACGCTCCTCACCGAGATGGTCGCCCTCTTCCCGAGCGCCGCCGAAGTGCGGCCGCCGGCGGCTGCCCCATTGGTGGGTCGCGTGTTCAAGACGATCTCGGAGGCGCACGTGGGGGACGTGAGTTTCTTCCGGCTCTATCGCGGCACCGTCAAGAACGGCGACGAGGTGTGGAACGCGGAACACGAGACTCCGGAGAAGCTGACCCACCTCTCCACCGTCCAGGGCAAGGAACGCATCGAGTCCCCGGCACTCGGCACCGGGGATATCGGCGCGGTGGCCAAGCTCCGCGACACCCATACCGGCGACACCTTCTGCAAGCGCGAGTCACCTGTGCGCCTCCCGCCGATCCAGTTCCCCGATGCCCAGGCGACCGCCGGGATCCGACCGGTCAAGCGGGGGGAAGAGGACAAGCTCGCCGCGGCCCTCCACCGGCTGCATGAGGAGGATCCCTCCTTCCACTTCGAGTACAACTCCGAACTGGGACAGACCCTCATCCACGGGATGGGGGAGCGGCACTTCAACGTCATCCTCCAGCGCCTGGAGCGGCGGTCAGGGGTGAGGGGGGAGCTGGTGAAGCCGCGGGTGGCGTATCGGGAGACCCTGCGCGGCAAGGCCGAGGGCCAGGGAAAGCACAAGAAGCAGACGGGAGGCCGAGGCCAGTATGGCGACTGCTGGCTCCGTCTGGCTCCCCGCGCCCGCGGTGCCGGGTACGAATTCGTCGACGCGATCAGCGGCGGGGTGATCCCCAACAAGTTCATCCCCGCGGTGGACAAGGGGGTCCGGGAGGCGGCGGAGCGGGGGCCAGTGGCGGGGTACCCGCTGGTCGATTTCACCGCTGAGGTCTACTTCGGTTCGTACCACGATGTCGATTCGAGCGAGATGGCGTTCAAGATGGCCGCCATCCACGCCTTCCGGTCGGTGTCGGAGCGGTGCAAGCCGGTGCTCCTCGAGCCGATCGTGGAAGTGGAGAGCTACGCGCCGGAAGAGGCGCTTGGTGACGTGATGGGCGACCTAAGTTCCCGACGCGGGCAGATCGTCGGCACGGAGCGGGAGGGTCGGCTGGCGAAAGTGAAGGCGCTGGTGCCCGAGGCGGAGCTCTACCGCTACTCGACCGCGCTGCACTCGATCACGCACGGGCGGGGCACCCACCGCGAGCGGCTGCACGGGTACGCCGAGGTCCCGCCCGAGGTGGCGACGAAGGTGGCGGCGGAGAATCGAAAAGACGGTGAGGGGTAGGCGGGTAGGCGGGTAGGCGGATACACGATGGAACCGTCCCGAGGAGTGCAACGACGAGGGACCTAGCTTGCCCAGCTAGATCCCTCGCTCTGCTCGGGATGACAGCCGCACCAAATTCCTCCCCTCCTACCCTCCTACCCTCCTACCTTCCTCCCCTCTCAGTCCCCCATCCTGTCGACCACCACCCGCCACCCATCTGCCGTTCGCTTCCAGATCCTTACGTAGCTCCCCTTCTGCGCGCCATCCTTCCAGGTGCCCCAGGTCGCGCCGAGGTCGCCGGAGGTGGCGATGGTGCCGCCCAGGGACTGGAAGCGGACGGTGGCGGCGCCGTCGATCGCCTGCGGACCTGAGCCGCGCACGCTGTTCTCGCGCAGCACCCGCACCTCGGGTGCGCTCAAGGCGCGGAGCGCGGCCACCCAGCCGCTGCCGTCGAGCCGATGACGCTCGAGGTCGGTGAGGTCACTGAGCCGGGCGGGGCCAGTGACCCCAGGCCGCATGAATTTCACTGGATCCCCGAGATCCGCGGTCGAGTCGCCGCTGACGCCGAGGTCGAGCGCCACCTGCCACCGCTCGGGACCCTTCCGCCAGATGGTGAGGAACTGGCCCCGTGCCTTCACCGCCGAATCGCGCGCGGGGCGCCACTCCCAGGGCCCCGAGGTGATCCCCATCTCGCCGTCGACCGCGACATCCACGTAGGTCGGCGCCCAGCTGAGAAGGGCACTGTTCCGCTCGCGAGCAGCATAGATCGGGCGCATCAACTTGACGCCGTCGCCGTCGAGGGTGATCGCGTCCGCCCGGAGCGCCCAGACGAAGGCCGGCGGCGCGCTCGCGCTGTCGGCATACCGCGCGAAAGCCCGCTCGGCGGCGACGAGATCACGCTGCGCCCTTCCACGCGGCTCAATAGTCAGGAACTGCGGGCAGTCGGTGCGCTGGACGCTGTAGCCGATGCCGATCACCTTCCAG
>JANMWE010000087.1:0-14832 GCA_031393795.1 Gemmatimonadota bacterium | reverse complement strand
GGCATCGGGCGGGACAGCAAGGGAGCCTACACGATCCGAGTGGAGTGAAAAGGCGCACTAGGCGCGGAAGGCGCTCAAGAGGGGGCTAACTCCTCCTGGGCGCCTTTCGCGTCTCTCGCGCCTTGAGCGCCTCCACTTCGGGCGGTATTTTCGAGGTTGAAGAATCCACGAGGAATTACTGATGTCCGACCATATCCAGCAGGTCGTGGCGCACTTCGGCGGCGCCGTGAAGGTGGTGGGGAACAAGGTCACGGTGACCGACCCGGCCAAGTTCCGCACCGTGGCGACCGACCGGCTCGCCTGGGACGCGGTCTTCGGCGACGAGGAGACCCGCGATGCCGCGCGCTGGCTCCTCTGGGAGCTGGGGCAGGCGATGGGGTGCCGCCCCGCCTCGATCCAGGGGCTCTACATGGCACGCGGCCGCGGCGAATGTGGCGGCTTCACCGTCCCGGCGATCAACATCCGGATGATGGCCTACGACTCGGCGCGCGCCGTCTTCCGCGCCGCGATCGCCGGGAAGGTGGGGGCCATTCTCCTCGAGATCGCCCGGTCCGAGATCGCCTACACAGAACAGCGCCCCGGCGAGTACGTCGCCGTGATGACCGCCGCCGCGCTCCGCGAAGGGTACGACCTTCCCCTCTTCATCCAGGGCGACCACTGCCAGGTCAACGCCAAGAAGTACCAGGCCGACGCCGAGGCGGAGGTGGGCGAGGTGAAGAAGCTGATCGGCGAGGAAGTGGCCGCCGGCTTCTATAACATCGACGTCGACACCTCGACACTCGTCGACCTCTCCCACGCCACGCTCACCGAGCAGCAGCGGGTCAACTTCGAGCGCGCCGCCGAGATCACCAAGTTCATCCGGGACCGCGAGCCCAAGGGTGTGACGGTCTCGGTCGGCGCCGAGATCGGCGAGGTGGGGCACAAGAACTCCACCGTCGAGGAACTCTACGCCTTCATGGGCGGCTACAACGCCACCATCGCGAAGCTCGGCGTGAAGGAGGGGATCAGCAAGATCTCGGTCCAGACCGGCACGAGCCACGGTGGCGTGGTGCTCCCCAACGGCAAGATCGCCGACGTGAAGATCGACCTGGTGGCGCTCGAGGCGCTGACCAAGTCCGCCAAGGCCGACTACAACATGGCCGGCGCGGTGCAGCACGGGGCCAGCACCCTCCCGGCCGACGCGTTCGGGAACTTCCCCCGCATCGAGACTTGCGAGATCCACCTGGCCACCAACTTTCAGAGCCTCATCTTCGACCATCCGAAGCTCCCGGCCGAGCTGCGTACCCGGATGTACCGGTGGCTCGACGAGAACGCCCAGTCTGAGAAGAAGGCGGGCGACACCGACGAACAGTTCTATTACAAGGCCCGCAAGAAGGCGATCGGGCCGTTCAAGAAGGAATGCTGGGGCCTCCCGGCCGAGATTCGCTCGGCGATAGGTGGCGACCTGCAGAAGACGTTCACGTTCCTGTTCGACCAGCTCAAGGTGAACGGCACCGCCGACCTCGTGCGGAAGACCGTTCACGCCCCCGTCCAGCACCACACCGCGCTCTCCGCGGTGGGCGCCCTGGCGGAGGATGACCCCGATGCGGGGGAGTGACCCGATGGCCCGTTACGACGACGACGCTCCGAGCGGTGGTGCGCTCCCCTGGTTCCTCTTCGGACTCGGCCTCGGCGCCGCGATGGGGCTCCTGTTCGCGCCCCAGAGCGGGGCCGACACGCGGCGGTCCATCGGCAAGAAGGTGCGGAAGCTCAAGCACCTGGCCGAGGACCAGCTCGAGGACGTGATGGATACGGCGGGCAAGAAGGGCCGCCAGCTGCGCGAGGCCCTGGCCGAGGCCGCCGACGACGGGGAAGGGGATGAGGAGGAGGAGTTCGAGCCGCGCCCGAGCCGGGCGCGCGAAGAGCTGGAACGCCGGCTCGCCACCGCGCGCGCGCGCCGCCGCGGGGCACCCGCGCCCGTCGGCCCCGACGAGGAGCCGGGCGCCTGAGTCCGCTCAGGGCCGCCGAAGGGTGGCATCGGTCGCTCCCCGGCTTCGCCCAGCGCGCGCTGATCGCCGCGAGTGAGGTGAATGTGCCGTTCCTGGCCAGCGCGCTGACCTTCGATGCGCTGCTGGCCGGTGTGCCATTCGTCCTCCTGATCCTCGTGGGGATCTCCTCGCTGGTGCAGACACCCGGTGCCGCGCCGGCCGACCTGGGGCCGCTCCTGGAGCGATTCCTCCCCCCTTCGGGCACCGGGGGTGCGTCCGACCTCACCTTGGTGGCCCAGCAGTTCCTCCGCACCATCACGGCGAACCGCGGCTCGATCTCGATCGTCGCCACGATGCTCTTCGTCTGGTTCAGCACCCGCCTCTTCGCCTCCCTCCGCACCGCGCTCAACCGGATCTATCACCTGGCGGCCCCGGCGCACCGGGACCGGCATTTCTTGGTGCGGATGCTGCTCAACAAGACGTGGGACATCGTGATGGTGGGGATGGTCCTGCTGCTCTTCCTGGCCAACATCCTGGCGAGCGCCGCATTCACCGCCGCCGAGGCCTGGAGCACCGAGCGTTTGCCCGGGGTCGCCGCCTCGGTCGGATACGCCAGTCGACTGCTGAACGTCGGACTCGGGTTCCTCTTCGCGTTCACCGTCTTCGCGACGGTGTATCGCTACGGCAGCTCGCGGCCGGTGCAGTGGCGTATCGCCATGGTCGCCGCCAGCTTCACGGGGCTTGGCGTGGAACTCGCCAAGCGTCTCTTCGGCCTCTATCTCGCCACGACCTCGGGGGTGCACGGCATCTCGGCGTGGGGGAGCTTCCAGACCGTCGTCTTCCTGGTGCTCTGGGCCTACTACTCCTCGCTCGTCTTCCTCCTGGGTGGCGTGGTGGCCGAGGTCTGGGCCGAGCGATCCGCGCTGCTTGAAGGTGGCACCGTCAACGAGGCCCTCACGTAAGTACGCGCCGACCGCCAGTGCGCGGCACCCAGCACCCAGCACCCAGCACCTCCTCTACCGCTTGAGCTCCATGCGCCGTCTCGTCCTTGCCCTCCTCATCGTCGCCTCCTCAGCGCCCCAGCGCCTCGGCGCCCAGGCGTTCGACTGGTATCGCTACGCGCCCTACAACGCCGCGGTGCCCCGTCCCGATTCGCTCCTCGGGCACCCGCTCGGCGCGCGCCAGACGATGTACTTCGAGCAGCAGGGCGTGCTCGACCGGCTCATCGCGGCGGCCCCCGATCGGGTCCGGACCGAGGTGATCGGGACGACGGCCGAAGGCAAAGTGATGCGGCTCCTGATCATCTCGAGCCCCGAGAACATCCGGCGGCTCGACCAGATCCGAGCCGACCTCGACAAGCTGGCCGATCCGCGCACCACTTCGGCCGCCGAGGCGCGGGCCATCGCCGGGCGGACCCCGGCCGTGGTGCTGCTCACGCACTCCATCCACGGCAACGAGCCCGCCGGGTTCGAGTCGGCGATGATGACCGCCTACCAGCTCCTGGCGAGCGACCATCCCGAGATCCGCGCCATCCTGAAGGACGTCGTGGTGCTCATCAATCCGTCGCAGAATCCCGACGGGCATGAGCGCTTCGCGGCCTGGTCCAACTCGGTCGCGGTCGGGAGCGACGACCCCGCCGCGCTCGAGTCGCGGGAGCCGTGGAGCATCCAGGGGCGGTTCAACCACTATCGCTTCGACATGAACCGCGACGTGCTGGCGCTCTCGCAGGCCGAGACGCGGGCGCTGGCGGGGGTGATCCTCCGCTGGCATCCGCAGGTGAGCGCCGACCTCCACAGCACCACGGCCCAGTACTTCTTCCCGCCGGCCGCCGCTCCCCTCAACGGCAACCTCCCCGCCACCACGCCCAAGTGGCTGGAACGGATCGGACGCGGGAACGCCGGGGCGTTCGACCGGTACGGCTGGAGTTATTACGTGCGCGACGTCTTCGACCTGTACTATGCCGGCTACTGGGACAGCTGGCCGTCGCTCAACGGCGCCATCGGGATGACCTTCGAGACCGACGGCGGTCCCCAGCTCCGCCTCCGCAAGGACGACGGGTCGATCACCACCTTCGCCGAAGGGATCGCGCACCACCACGTCGCCGCGATGGCGACGCTCGTCACGGCGGCCGCCGGGCACGAGGAGATGCTCCGCGACTACTACGATTTCCGCGCCAGCGGGATGTCCGAGGCCGCGGGGCGCGCGCTCCGGCGGGTGGTCTTCACGCCGGGCGACGATCCGGCCCGCGCGCGCCAGCTCGCCACCCTCCTCGGGCGCCAGGGGATCGAGGTCACCGAGCTCACCCAGCCGCTCACGAGCCTCAAGGCACACGGCTACGCCGGCGCCGGCACGCTCGAACGCCGCACCTTCCCGGTCGGGAGCTATGTGGTCGACCTGGCCCAGCCTCAGGCGCGCCTCGCGACGGCGATCCTTGAACCGAAGAGCCGCCTCGATTCCGCCTTCGCCCAGGCCCAGCTCGACCGGTGGCGCCGGAACCAGCGCCGCGGTCCTGAAGCCTCGACCGAGGGGTACGAATTCTACGACGTGACGGCGTGGTCGCTCCCGTACGCGTTCGACGTCGAAGCGTACTGGACCGAAGATGCCCCCGCGCTCACCGGGCGGCCGGCCGCTTCTTCCCCCGCGCCGGTGGGCGGGGCCGCGGCGCACGCCCGTTCGGCATACGTCTTCGCCAACGCCGGGGAGAACGCCGCGCGACTGGCGATGCGGCTGATGGGCGAGGGGTTCCGGGTCGGCGCCGCGTCCCGTCCGATGGTCGCCGACGGCGTCACCTTTCCCGAAGGGACCTTCGTGGTCCGCGTGGCGCGGAACCCGGACTCGCTCCACGCCCGCGTCGACGCCCTGGCCAGGGAGCTCGGCGTGACCGTGACCGGTGCGCAGTCGGGGTTCCCGGAAAGCGGCCAGACGGGGGTCGGCAGCGAAGCGGTCTTCCCGCTCCACGCCCCGAAGATCCTCATCGCCGCCGGCGAGGGGATCGGGCAGACCAGCTTCGGCGACGCCTGGTTCTATGTCGAACGTGAGCTCGGACTGACGATCACGCCGATCGACCTCGCGTCCATCGGGCGGGTGGATCTCGGCGACTACAACATCCTCATCATCCCCGACGGCGGTGCCGCCACGATGTGGCGCCAGCTCGGCGAGGCCGGGGCGACCAAGCTGAAGGCCTGGGTCCAGAACGGCGGGCTCGTGGTCGCGTGGGGGTCCGCGGTGGGACTGCTGGCGCGGAAGGAGCTCGAGCTCACCACGGTGGCCACCGTGGACAGCGCGGGGGCCAAGGACACCACGATGGTAGCGCCACGCCCCGCGCCGCCGCTCGTGAGCCCCAACGCCCCACAAGGGACCAAGCCCGACCAGATCCCCGGCGCCATCTTCCGCGCCACGCTCGACCGGTCACACTGGCTCGCCTGGGGCTACGGTCGCGATGAGCTCCCGGTCCTGCTCACCACCAGCGAACTCCTCAAGCCGTCGAGCAAAGGGGACAATCCTGCCGCCTTCACCGGCACCGGGCTCCTCCTCTCCGGCTTCGCGTTCCCCAACACCGAGCGCTTCGTGCAAGGCTCGGTCTACGCCGCGGTCGAGAACTCGGGGCAGGGGAAGGTCGTCCTGTTCGCCGACGACCCCCTCTTCCGGGGCTTCTGGCGCGGGCCGGCCCGCTTGGTGAGTAACGCCCTCTTGTACGGGACAGGGAGATAGTCGAGAGGGACGAGTGCAAGGGGCGAGTGGGCGAGAGAGTCGAAAGCGAGGAAGGGGAGATCCCGTTCTCGCTTTCTCGCTCTGGACCAACTCGTTGCTTGCACTCGCCACTCACCCCTCTGGTTCTACCACCACCGCCGTCCCGTAGCAGAGCACTTCCGTCACCCCCTTCATGATCTCGTTGGCGTCGTAACGGATCCCGATCACCGCATTCCCCCCGGCCTCGTGGGCCTGGAGGAGCATGGTCTCGAAGGCCTGGGACCGGGCCTTCTCGGCCAGCGTCGTGAACATCGAGATGTTCCCGCCGAAGATCGTCTCGATGCTCCCGCCGATGGTCCCGAACACGGAGCGCGAGCGGACGACCACGCCGCGCACTACCCCCAGGGACTGGACCACCGTATAGCCTGGTATGTCGAACGTCGTGGTGGTCATCTCGTGGGGGAGATCCCGGGTCTGACTGCGGATCGGAAAAGGCATTGGGCGTCCAAGGGTCGAGGGAAGAGTGCAAGCTACGAGCGCGCGCGCGAGCGAGAAAGGGGAGAGTCCCTTGTCGCTCGGCCCTTTCTCGCCGCCTCGTCCCTTGCACTCCCCCCTCCCATGCTATATTTGAGTCGCCCCAGGTCCGAAGGGCGCCGGCGCGTGAATCGCGTCAGGACCTTGCCGGTAGCAGCGCTAAGCGATGTCCGGTGCAGCTTCGGGGTGCCTGGGGTACTTCTTCAGGCGGGTAGGCGGGTGGTCGGGTAGGCGGGTAGAACGCCGCCGCTCCCGAAGGCCCCTACCCGCTTGGCCGTCTACCCGCCTACCCGCCTCCAATGGCCCTCGCCCTCGCCCGCAAATATCGACCCCGCACCTTCGGCGACCTGCTCGTGCAGGATCACGTCGCACAGGTCCTGCGGGGCGCGGTCATGTCCGGGCGGGTCGGTCACGGCTACCTCCTCACCGGTCCGCGCGGCGTCGGTAAGACCACCGCAGCCCGCATCCTGGCGATGGCGCTCAACTGCGAGCGCAAGCAGGACGCCGTGGCCCCGGGCGAGCCCTGCGGCCAGTGCCCCACCTGCGAGCGGGTCTGGAACGGTTCGGCCAACCTCGACGTGGTCGAGATCGACGCCGCCAGCAATCGCGGCGTCGACGACGCCCGGGACCTCCGCGAGCGGGCGATGTATGCCGCCTCGACCGAAGGGCACTACAAGGTCTACATCGTCGATGAAGCGCACATGCTCACGCGCGAGGCGTGGAACGCGCTCCTCAAGATCCTCGAGGAGCCGCCGCCGCGCGTCGTGTTCGTCTTCGCCACCACCGAAGTGCAGAAGATCGCCAACACCGCCGCCCCGGTCCTCTCGCGGCTGCAGCGGTTCGACTTCCGGCGCATCGGCCCTGTGGCCATCCACGAGCGGCTCACCCACGTGGTCCAGGCCGAGAAGCTCCAGGTCGACGACGATGCGCTGACCCTGATCGCCCGCTTCGCCGACGGCGGGATGCGCGACGCCCTTTCGGTGCTCGATCAGTGCATCAGCTTCGGTGGCGGACCCGTCACCGCGGCCCAGGTCCGTGAGACCCTCGGCCTCGTGGCCGACGAAGTCTACGGCGAGGTGCTCGCCTGCGTCGTGGACCGCGACCCGGGGCGGGTCTTTGCCATCGTCGACCGCGTCACCGGCGCCGGTGCCGACCTCGGCGAATTCCTCTCCGGCTGTGAGGAGGCGCTTCGTGCCCTCCTCATGGTCCAGCTCGGCGCCCGCCCCGAAGGGCTCACCGACGGCTTCAGGCAGATGCTGGAGAGCTTCAAGGCGCGGCTCCAGCCCGGCGACCTCCTCCGCATGCTCAAGCTCGCCGGCGAGGCCGAAGGCGCCGTGCGCCGCAGCGGCAACCAGCGCCTGGCGGTCGAGACCCTCTTGCTGCGCTGGGCGATGATGGATCGGGTGGTGGACTTGGAAAGGGTGCTCGCTGGGGGAAGTGGGCCAGTGGGCCCGGCGGCCAGTGGGCCGGGCTCCAAGACGGCCGGTGATGTTCCCGCGCAGGGGGCAGGGAACTGGCGTGCCCTGGTCCCCAAGCCGGATGAGCCAGCGCCGAAGGCCCGTGAACTCGTCAGCTCGTCAGCCCCCCCATCAGCTCCCCCGCTCGTGAACTCGTCAGCTCCCGGGATGGAATTCTCCCTCGTCGCCCTGAAGGCGGTCTGGACCCAGATCGTCGACGCGGTCAAGGCCGACAAGCGACTTCTCGGCGTCGCGCTCGGGGAGACAGCACTGGTGGAGGTCGCCCCGCCGATCGTGGCAGTGGCGCTCAAAGAGGACAATCAGATGCACGCGGAGACCCTCGAGCGGATGCGCGACGTGGTCGAGCGGGTCATCGGGGAGCGGGTCGGGGCCCCGGTCCGCTTCGAAGTGCGGCCCCCGGCGGACGGCGGCGGGGCGGCGGCGCCCCGCCCGAAGCGCCGCACCGACGCCTCCGACCGCGCCGAACGGCTGCAGCACCTCCGGGCCAAGGATCCCGCCCTCGACGCGGTCGCCGAGGCGTTAGATTTGGAGCTGACGGACTAGGCCCGCTTCCTTGCCCCCCGGCAAGGGGGGGCCTAGTTTCCCCGGACTCAGGCACGGCGTTCGATGGCGGATCTCCAGCAGCTTTTCCAGTTCGGCCCGGTGGCGCAGGGTCGTCTGCAGCAGATACAGTCGGACCTCGCGGGTCTCACGGTCGAGGCCACGGCGGGGGGCGGGATGGTGCGGGTCACGGCGGACGGTCGCGGACAGGTGCGCGGCGTCTGGATCGACCCGGCGGTCTTCGCCGAGCGGGACGCGGGCTTCCTCAGCGAGCTGGTGCTCGCCGCGGTGGCCGAGGTCCAGCGCAAGGCGGCCGACGCGGCCCAGGCCGAGCTTGGACGCGGCGCCCCGTCCCCCCTCCCATTCGTGCCCTGACCGGGTGAGCGCGCTCGACGACCTCGTCTCCGAGTTCGCGCGCCTCCCCGGCATCGGTCGGAAGACGGCCCAGCGGCTCGCGTTCCACCTCCTTCAGCAGCCCAGTGCGCAGCTCGAGCGGTTGGCTGAGACCCTCCGGACGGTCGGGGAAAAGGTCCGACCCTGCCAGGAGTGCGGCAACCTCGCCGAGGGCGATACGTGCGACATCTGCCGCGACGTGCGGCGCGACCCCACCGTGATCTGCGTAGTGGAGGAGCCGGCGACGGTGCTCGCCGTCGAGCGGTCCGGCGGTTTCAAGGGGCGGTATCAGGTCCTCGGCGGGCGACTCGCCCCACTCGAAGGGATCGGTCCAGATCAACTCCGCACCGGTCCGTTGCTCGCGAAGGTGAAGGGTGGGGAAGTGCGCGAGGTGATCCTCGCCACCAACCCGTCGATCGAAGGTGAGGCCACGGCGACGTGGCTGGCCGAATTGGTCGCTGCCCCGGGCGTGAAGGTGACCCGGTTGGCCCGTGGTCTCCCGATGGGGGGCGACTTGGATTATGTGGATGGCGTGACGTTGGCCCACGCCCTTTCCGCCCGACAGGAGGTCTGATGCGGCGTTCGCGCGGGATGCTGTTCTTCGGGGCCGCGGTGGTGGGCGTGGCGACGGGCTGGGTGCTCGCCGGCCGCCACATCCGGAAGCACCGCACGGCCCTGTTCAGCCCGCGGCCGCTGCAGCGCCTCTCCGCCCTGGCCGCCCTTTCGGCCGAGCCGAGCATCGCCAATGTGCGCCTGCTCCGTGATTACCTGGCCTGGGAGCCCCGCCCCCTCCTCCGTCGCCGCGCCCAGGCGTTGCTGACGCGGATGGAAGACGCCCTGCACGATCTCCAACCGGTGGAAGTCTGATGAGCGGTTCCGGCGCCTCGAGCTGGTCCTTCCGCGAGGAGGACTTCAAGAAGATCCAGGTCATCCTGGCCGCGTTCCTCCGGGAATCGACGGCCAAGACCTCCTTGATCGTGGACCGCACCGGCCAGTTGGTGGCCACGGTGGGCGAGAACCCCGCGTTCGATGCGGTGGCCTTCGCCTCGCTCACCGCGGCCGATTTCAGCGCCAATGACCAGCTCGCCAAGATGATCGGCGAGCCGGAGTTCGGGTCGCTCTTCCATCAGGGAGAGCGTGAATCGATGTATCTCGCCGATGTGGCACGCCGGGTCATCCTCGTCGTGCTCTTCGATAACCGCACGACCCTCGGCATGGTGAAGCTGCGCGTGAAGTCGACCGTCGGAGAACTTTCGCAGGTGTTCAACGACATGTTCACCCGCGGCACTGCGGGGACCGCCCAAGTAGAGACTGGATTCGTGGGCGAGGCGGAAGACGAGATCGACAAGCTCTTCGGCTGAGCACAGGAGACGACGACGCATGTCGATGATCAACTATGCCTCGCGCGAGATCAACTGTAAGCTCGTGTACTACGGGCCCGGTCTCGGCGGGAAGACCACCAACCTTGAGCACGTCTACACCAAGGTCAGTCCGAACGCGCGCGGGAAGATGATCTCCCTCGCCACGGAGACCGAGCGGACGCTGTTCTTCGACTTCCTCCCAGTCGACCTCGGCACCATCCGCGGGTTCAAGACCCGGTTCCACCTCTATACGGTGCCGGGACAGGTGTACTACAACGCATCGCGCAAGCTCATCCTCAAGGGGGTGGACGGCGTGGTCTTCGTCGCCGACAGCCAGCTCGAGCGGATGGAGGCCAACATCGAGGCGATGCAGAACCTGTACGACAACATGGCCCAGCAGGGCTACGACCTGACCCGCACCCCGTTCATGGTGCAGTACAACAAGCGCGACCTCCCCAATGCCGGCTCGATCGCACAGCTGCAGGAAGCGCTCAACCCGGGCTGGGGGGTCGAAGATCCCGCCAAGCAGAAGGTGACGCCGGACCCGTACCACGAAGGGGAGTTCCTCGTCTACCAGAAGGACGGGCAGTGGATCGAGCGCGCGCCCTACTTCGAGGCGGTGGCGGTCACGGGCGAAGGCGTGTTCGACACCCTCAAGGCGGTCTCGAAGCTGGTCATCAAGGCGCTGGGCTGAGTCGGCGGAGCGGGCCCATGTGGACCGTCCCGAACATCATTACCCTGGTGCGGATCGCGCTGACCCCGGTCATCGCGCTCCTCCCCTTTATCCAAGGGTACTGGCCGAAGCTCATCGCCTTCGTGGTCTTCCTGGCGGCCGCCATCAGCGACGTCATCGATGGCCACCTGGCCCGCTCCCGGCAACAGATCACCGACCTCGGCAAGCTGCTCGACCCCGTCGCGGACAAGCTCCTCCTCCTCGCGACGCTCATCCCGATCTACTTCATCTCGCGCGAACGCCACGCGCTCTACGAGATCCCGGTCTGGGGTAGCATCCCCCTCTGGGTCTGCGTGTTGATGCTCGCACGCGAGTTCGCGATGACCGCCTTCCGTCAGTACGCCAAGACCAGGGGGGTCGTCATCCCTGCCCACGGCGTCGGCAAGCTCAAGAGCGTCTTCCAGAACATCTTCATCGGCGCCACCATCCTCTGGTACGCATTTCGCGATGCCCGGAAACCCCTCGGCTGGGAGACCGGCGCCTTCGCGGAGTTCTGGAACTCCTTTCACGGGTGGTTCGTCGCCATCGCCCTCTTCATCGCCCTCGCGCTGACGATCACGAGCTTCGTGCAGTATCTGTACCGGCACAGGGAGTTGTTTCGGTAGTCGTGAGTCGTGGGTCATGAGTCATGGGGGGCTCCACACCGACGTGGGGCCCCCCGCTAGCTTTCACACTCAGGGCCCACGACCCACGACCCACGACCCACGACTCACGACCCATGGACCTCGGAATAGTGACGATCGGCACCGAACTCCTCCTCGGATTCACGGTCGATACCAACTCCGCCTTCGCTGGGGGTCAGCTCGCGGGCGTCGGTGTGCGGGTCGTCCGCCGCACGGCCGTCGCCGATACCCCCCACGCCATCCGTTCGGCCGTCAGCGAGGGGCTGGTCCGGACCGGCGCGGTGCTCACGACCGGCGGCCTCGGTCCCACGCGCGACGACATCTCCAAGCTGGTCGTGGCCGAACTGTTCGATGCCCCGCTCGAGTTCCGTGAGGAGATCTGGGACCACGTCGTCGCCCGCTTCAAGCGCTACGGCCGGGTCCCGAGCCCGAGCAACCGCTCGCAGGCCGAGATGCCGAAAGGGGCGGTCGAGCTCCGGAACCAGTGGGGAAGCGCTCCCGGGATCTGGCTCGAAGCGACCCCCGGCCTGGTGGTGATGCTCCCCGGGGTTCCCCGCGAGATGCGGAACCTCCTGATCCATGAGGTCCTGCCGCGCCTCGCCGAGCGCAGCACGGGCTCCGTCATCCGCTCGCGCACCCTCCGCACCACGGCGATCGGCGAGTCGGTCCTCGCGGAACGGATGGGAGCGATCGAACAGGAGATCGCTCCCCTCACCCTCGCTTACCTGCCCGATATCGGGAGCGTCGACCTTCGCCTCACCGCCTGGGACCTGCCCGCCGACGAGGCCGATCGCCGTCTCGGCGACGGCCTGGCCCTCCTGCGGGCCCGCGCCGGAGACCACGCCTTCGGTGAAGGGGAGACCGACCTGGCCGAAGTGGTCCTTGCCGCAGCTCGACGCGTCGGTGCCACCATCGCCACCGCCGAGTCGTGCACCGGCGGGCTGGTCGGGGGACGATTGACGGCCATCCCCGGGAGCTCCGACGTGGTCCTCGGCGGGATCATCGCCTACGCCGACAGGGTGAAGGAGAGGACGCTCGAGGTCCCGGTGGCCCTCCTGAAGGCCCACGGTGCCGTCAGCGAGCCAGTGGTGCGCGCCATGGCCGAGGGGGCGGCCCGACGGCTCGGCGCCACTCTCACCATCGCGGTGACCGGGATATCCGGGCCGGGAGGCGGGAGCGAGGAGAAGCCGGTGGGGACCACCTGGTTCGCCACCCATTGGCAAGGAAGGACCGAGAGTGTAAAACAGATCCTCTTCGGCGAGCGGGACGAGATCAGGGCGCGGGCGGCGCAGGTGGCCCTCTACCTGATGTGGCGCCGGCTCCTGCAGAGATGACCTCCCCCTCTCCCAAAGGGAGAGGGGGCCGGGGGCGGGTGGGCCCATCGCGAAAGGGGGCCCGGGGGTGAGGTTTCCCCGTGAAACGCGAGGACTGGTCATCCCGTAAGGCGGTCTGCCAATCCGACCCACGAAAATCGGCACCGAAAGTGCTATCTTCCTACCAGATAATCATCTGGGATAGGAGTTCTAAGTGACTGTCAGGAAAGAGTTTAACGATACAGCCGAATCCCTCACCCCAGCCGTCGAGGTCGGGGTGAATGATGCTATTCCTGCCGCTGAGGCACCGGTCGGAGGTCTCCCTGTCGAGACACCCGAGTCTGCCTTGGCGCGGGTGAGCACCGAGCGCGACGAGTTGAAGGACCGGTATCTCCGTCTCGCGGCAGAGTACGACAACTTCCGCAAGCGTTCGCAGCGGGAGCGCGCCGAGGCGGGGGAGCGTGGGCAGGCCGAGCTCCTCAGCAAGCTCCTCGAGGTGCTGGACGATCTCGATCGGGTGGTCGAAGGGGGCGAAAAGCTCGCCACCGTCGCCGACCTGCATCAGGCGGTCCTTCTGACCGACAGGAAGCTCTGGAAGGAGCTCGAGAAGTTCGGGCTCGAGGTCGTGGAGCCGGTCGGCGTGCCGTTCGATCCCTCGGTCCATGAGGCGATCTCCCAGATCTCCGCGCCCACTCCCGAACAGGTCGGCGCCGTTTCGGCCGTCTTCCAGGCCGGCTACCGCTTCAAGGGGATCCTGCTGCGCCCGGCCCGAGTCCAGGTCTACGGGGAGCAGGGCTGACGTGGCGAAGGACTTCTACCAGGTCCTCGGCGTCCCCGATACGGCCACCCCGCCGGAGATCAAGAAGGCCTACCGGCGCCTGGCCAAGCAGTACCATCCCGACGCGAATCCCAATAATCCGCAGGCCGCCGATCGCTTCAAGGAGATCTCGGAGGCGCACACCGTGTTGTCGGACGCCGACCAGCGTTCGAAGTACGACCGGATGCGGAAGTACGGTGCCTTCGCCGGCGCGGGACAGCGGTCCCCGGCGTCCGGTGGTCGCGGCCCCGGTGGCCCCGGCCAGGTGGACGAGAATTCGTTCGATTTCGGCGACATCGGCCTGGGTGACATCTTCAGCTCGATCTTCGGCGCGCGTGGCCGGCGCGGCGAGGAGGCGCGGGGGTCCGAGGTCCTCGAGACCGTGGTCGAGATCCCCTTCCGCGTCGCCGCGATGGGAGGGAAGGTTCCCGTGGCGGTCACGGTCAACGAACAGTGCATCACCTGCCACGGGAGCGGCGCTGCCCCGGGCGCGACCGTCACGACCTGCAGCGAGTGTGGCGGGTCGGGGAGCGTGACCTTCGGCCAAGGCTCCTTCGCGGTCCACCGTCCCTGTCCCAAGTGTCGCGGCAAAGGGAAGATCCCGAGCCAGTACTGCGGGACCTGTGCCGGGGCCGGTGAGATCCGTACCGAGCGACGCCTGAACGTGACCGTGCCGGCTGGCACCGAGAGCGGGGCCAAGATCCGGCTCAAGGGGCAGGGGAACCCGGCGCGGGACGGCCGTCCCGCCAGTGACCTCGTGGTGAGCTTCCAGGTCCAGCAGGACCGCTTCTTCACCCGCGATGGGCTCGACCTGCGCTGCGAGGTGCCGCTCAACCTGGCCCAGGCGGTCTACGGCACGACGCTCAAGGTCCGCACGCTCGATGGGAAGAAGGTCGTGCTCAAGGTGCCGCCCTGCACGCAGCCGGGACGCACATTCCGCATCAAGGGGATCGGTCTGGAGGAGAAGGGGCGGAAGGGGGACCAGCTGATCACGGTGGACGTGCAGATCCCCGCTCCCGCCGAAGGCGAGGCGGGAGCACTCTTCAAGAAGTATGCGGAGATGGTGGGGCTGAAGTACTGACGCAGAGGCGCAGGGGCGCAGGCGGATCGAGGATCGGAACCTTCCTGAGGAGCGTGAGCGACGAAGGACCTGCTCAACGCTGAGTAGGTCCTTCGTCGCTTGCGCTTCCTTCGCTGCGCTCAGGACAAGCCTCAGGAAGGTTCCCGTTTTTCTCCGCCTACCCGCCTACCCGCCTACCTCACGCAGAGCCTCCGCTTCCCGTCCCATCGCAGCGATGATCGAGCGAACTCCGCTCGTATCTGCTTCAGTGAGCCGCTTGGCCTCGACCCTGAGCTCCGAGACCTGCAGGTAGAGCGTGCGGA
>JANMWE010000093.1:0-18098 GCA_031393795.1 Gemmatimonadota bacterium | reverse complement strand
CTACAGCACCCCCCACCACGCTCGCCCCACGTCGAAGGTCACGCCGATATCGCCCGTCTCGACCGATCGCCCCGCCTCGATCCGGATCAACCGGTAGAAGAGCTCGACCGCGACACCGGTCGTGACCCGCACTTTGTCGGTCGGACTCCAAGGCATCCCGCTCACCCGTCCTCCCGCCCACCCCGCGGAGACGAATGGGGCGATGACCGCTTCGTGGCCGGTCGAGGCGAAATCGCCAAGGGCGAGCGCAGGGCTTGGGGCGGGGATCCTCCACTCGAGCGTTCCGAGCGCCATTTGCCGGCCTCCCCATGCGCGATAGCGGTCTCCCACCAGAGTTCCCCGCCCGCCGAGCACGAAGGTGCGCCACGCCGGCGTGGCGGCGGTCGCCGCACCGCCATAGCCCTGCAGCTGAAATGCGGTCGCGCCGAGCCGGACCTCCCCCTGGAAGCCGAGCGTCGCCCGTCCCCACTCGATCCGCCCGACCCCGCCATCCAGATCGAGACGCCACCCGGCCTCTCCTTCGCCTCTTTTGGACAGACCGATCGAGCCGGCCCAGTACCCGGGCCCGCCGAGGTCGGGTTGTGACCGAAAGGTGCCGCGGGCGGGGGTCGCGGAGATCGCCAACGGGCCGGGGTCTTCCCAGCCCAGTTGGGTCGTGAGTCGTGAGTCGTGAGTCAAAGGGAGCTGGAGCCTCACCCCTGCGCCTTCCACGAGGACATAGTCACCGTGGTCATCGCCGGATTCCTGCGCCGTCAGGGAGTTCAACACCCGGCTCATCACCGGTCGGTCTGAGAGGTCGCGGATGGAGCGGTCGGCGAACAGCCCGATGGTCGTGGGACGCGGGTCGTGGGTCGTGAGCGCGGCAGTTATGCCGCCTGTGATCCTGCCGTCCGCAAGTCCGACACCGAGCCTTGGCATGAACACGACCCGCGACCCGAGACCCGCGACCCGCGTCCCGATCCCGATCGCCACCCCCTGTACCCGGTCGAAATGCACGAGATCGCTGAGATCGTGCGCCACCAGACGCGGGGGCGACACCCCCGCGGCGATATGCCCTTCGACCGCGCGGGTGACCTCGACGCGGGCCTGTGCCACGTCGCGCTCGGTCACTATCGGGCCGGCGGCGGCGAGCACCGAGTCGAACGGCTGCGGCCACGGGCGGGCCGAGTCCCCCGGCATGACCAACCCCCCGATGGCGCGCCCGATGAAGGTCGGTTCAGGGATCACCGGATCGAGGTCGTACTCCCCGAATACCCAGGTACCGCGGATGATCCCGATGTAGGGCAGGTCGAGCCAGCCGCCGTTGCGACGGATCTCGATGGTCTGCCGCCACGGGAGCCAGGCCCGGCCGTCGATATAGGCATAGTCGAGGAGGATGGTGAGGTCCTCCACGGTGTGGTCGAGATAGCTCACCGGCGTGAAGGAGAATCGCGCGCGGACGAGCTCCGCCGTGGCGCGATCGAGATAGACGGTGCCGACCACGCCTGGTCCGCGGGGATCGCGGGGCCGGACATCGATCACGTCCAGCATCACGCGCGCCTCGCCCGTGGCCACCGTGGCCGAGTCACGCAGGGCGAATTCGTAGAGGGCGAGTCCCTCCGCCGAGAGCGGGTGGATGACGTCCTTCACCTCGTCCCCCCCACCGATGCGGATGCGGGGGCCGAAGCCGTCGGTGACGATGCCTAGGTGGTCGCGGTGGTAGTGGATGTCGGTGGGGAGGTAGCGCCGGTCGCGCCAGCCGCGGATCACCTGCTTGCTCCGGCCCGGGGCGCTCCAATACACTTCCACGTCCAGTTCGTCCGCCTTCACCAGGCGGGACGTCCCGGCCCCTCCCTCGCCAAGCTGCGCGAGGAAGACCAGCACCCCGTGGGCCCGCACGTGCCAGCTCCGGAGACCGGAGTCTCCCTGCACCATCGTCCGCCGCGCCACGGCGCGCGACACCAGCGCCACGGCCGCAGAGTCATTCCATCCCTGCGCCCGCGCGGCGGACGGGACCAGCACGAGGAGCAACGCGATGAGGCGCACGCAGTGAAGCTAATGCGACCGGCAGGGAGCGCGATCGGACTCGTGCTCCTCGTCACGGCCTGCCGCCCCGCGGCGCTCCCGGTGGTCACGACCCCGGACGCGCCCGTGCAGGTCCCCGCCGGTCCGGTGGCGGTCGGTGTGGCCCCCAAGGGAACGACCGCACCGGTCGAGGTCGGCGGGGTCACGCCCAACGACACCGTCGTCGTGGTGCGGCGGGGCGCGGCGCGGGTGGTGATCCTCCGGCACGGGCCACCCGACCGCACCGACTTCGCCGAGATCACCCTTCCCGCCACGGTCTTCGCGAAGGCTCCGAACGACTCGATCCTCGTGACCGTCCGCATCCGCCCCGGCGTCTACGGCGTGGAGCTCTCGGCCGACGCCGACTGGGGGCCGGGCACCGAGCTGGCGTTCAAGTACCCCATCCATTTCTACCCCCCCGCCGACGCGCTCCGTCGGTACGCCACACTGACCGAGGTCGACCGCCGCCTCACCATGGCGCGCCGGGAGCGCAACGGCGACCTGACCATCTACCTTACGAGCCACCCTGCACCTGACGTGATCAGGGCGTTCATCCCGGGCGAAGGGACGTATGTGATGGTGGTGGGGCGATGATCAGGCCTCAGGCCACGGGCCTCAGGCATCAGACCTTGAAGACGGCATACGCGCCTCTCGCGCCTTACGCGCCTTTGGACTTCACTTGACCACTGATTTCGACGCATTCCGCAAAGCCGCCGCCAAAGGCGGGATGGTGCCGGTCACCCATGAGGTCCTCCTCGACGGGGACACCGCCGTCTCGGCGTACGCCAAGATCCATCACGGTCCCTGGGGCTTCCTTCTCGAGTCGATCGAAGGAGGAGAGCGGTGGGCGCGCTACAGTTTCCTCGCCACCGAGCCGCGGGAGGTCTACCGGTATCGCGACCGGAACGCCGAGCGCTGGACCGCCCAGGGAGGCTGGAAGCCGATCGCGCTGGACGTGGCCCCGCTCGACCACCTCGACCAGACCCTGAAGCGCTATCCGCCCGCGGACGTCCCGGGGCTGCCGCGCTTCACCGGAGGGGCGGTCGGCTTCATCGGCTACGACGTGGTGCGCACCCTCGAGAAGCTCCCGAAGGGGGTGCCCGACGACCGCGCCCTTCCGGACGCGGTGGTGATGCTGGTCGACACGATCCTCGTCGTGGACAACCTGCACCACCGGGCCCAGGTCATCGCCACGGTCGCAGTCCCCGCCCGGCACGACGACGCGCAGCTGCGCGAGCTCTTCGACCAGGCGCAGGTCCGGATCACCGACTGGAGCAAGCGGCTCGCCAAGCCGAGCGCGCTCGTCCCGCTTGACTTGGCGGTGCCCGGCGCGCCCGCGCTCCCGCTGTCGCCCTACACCCCCGAGGCGTACCGCGCGGGGGTCGCGAAGATCAAGGAGTATATCGCCGCCGGCGACATCTTCCAGGCGGTGTTGTCCCGACGGCTGGAGGTCCCGGCCCCCGAGCCCTTCCTGGCGTATCGCTATCTCCGGGCCCTCACCCCCGCCCCGTACCTCTTCTATCTCCACCTCGATGAATTCCACCTGGTGGGGAGTTCTCCCGAGGCGCTGGTTCGGGTGGAGGATGGCGAGGTCCTGGTCCGCCCGATCGCCGGCACCCGGCCCCGCGGGGCCACCCCCGAGGAGGACGCGATCCTCGCGACCGAGCTCCTCGCCGACCCCAAGGAACGGGCCGAGCACATGATGCTGCTCGACCTGGGCCGGAACGACGTGGGCCGGGTGGCGAAGTACGGCACGGTCCGGGTCACCCAGCAGATGGTGCTCGAGCGCTACAGCCACGTGATGCACCTCGTGAGCGAGGTGCGGGGGGCGCTGCGTGACGATCTGGACGCCCTGGGCGCTCTGGCCGCCGCTTTCCCGGCCGGGACCGTCTCCGGGGCCCCCAAGGTCCGGGCAATGGAGATCATCGATGCCCTGGAGCCGTCGCGCCGCGGGCCGTATGCCGGGGCGGTCGGGTATTTCGGCTGGGGGGCGCGGAACCTCGATACCGCCATCGCCATCCGGACCGCCGTGATCAAGGGGGGCCGGGCCTGGGTGCAGGCCGGTGCCGGGATCGTGGCCGATTCGGACCCCCAGAAGGAGCTCGAGGAGACGGCCGCCAAGGCCCGCGGTGTCCTCACCGCCCTCGCCCACGCGGCGCGCACACGCAGTTAGCGCCACATCCCTGCGTCCGGTATATTTCGCGACCCGATGACCGCTTTCCGCCTCGTCTCCCTCTCCGGCGACCACACGTTCGACTGCCCCCCCGGGCGGGTCCTCGTGCTCGGCCGTGCCACCGGCACCGATTTCCCGGTGCAGGATCCCACCATCTCGCGTCGTCACGCCGAGTTGGAAGGGACGCCGAACGGCATCCGGGTCAAGGACCTCGGGAGCTCCAACGGGACCTTCCTCGGGGGAGCGAAGCTGGAGGAAAAGGTCGTCTCCGCGGGAGAGACGGTCACCTTCGGCAAGGTGGCCTTCAATGTTCAAGTGGTACAGGCCGCCCCGGAAACGAAGCCCTCGATGCCCTCCCCCGTGCCGGGCGGGACCATCGTCCGGTCCGTCGGGGGGCTGAGCGGCGGGGCGCCCGCGCTCGCCGTGGGCGAGTCCCCGTCCAAGGTCGGCCTCCTCAGGGTCCAGGGGACCACCTCCGGCGAACGGCAGGCGAAGAAGCTCTCCCTTCTCCTCGACATCGCGCAGAAGCTCTCGGGGGCGCTCGACCTCGACAAGCTCCTGACCAACGTCGCCGACATGACGTTCGAGGTGCTCGCGGTCGACCGGGTCTCGATCCTGCTCAAGGACAAGGAGACCGGCGAGCTCCGGCCCAAGGTGGCCCGGAGCCGGCTGGGTGACGCCTCGCACCACGCGGTGCCCCGCTCCATCGCCAACAAGGCGGTCGAGGAGAAGGTCGCGATCCTCACCGACAACGCCGTGGCCGACGCCCGGTTCAAGGGGCAGTCGATCGTGCTGCAGAGCGTGCGGAGTGCGATGTGTTCGCCGCTGATGAACTCGAAGGACGAGGCGGTGGGCCTGTTGTACGTCGACAACATGACCGCCACCAACAGCTTCAACGACGAAGACCTGCAGTTCCTGGTGGCGTTCAGCAACCTTGCCTCGGTGGGGCTGCGCAACGTGCAGTACGCCGAGCAGATCCAGCGCGAGGCGATGGTGCGGAGCAACTTCGAGCGCTACTTCGCGCCCAACGTGGCGGCCGAGATCGCGACCCGCGCCGACGCGGTGGGCGTGGGGGGTGAGAAGCGGGCGGTGACGGTGATGTTCACCGACATCCGCGGCTTCACCTCGATGTCCGAGAAGATGACGCCGGACGAGATCGCCTCGCTGATGTCGGAGTATTTCGAGGAGATGGTGGACATCATCTTCGAATTCGGCGGCACGCTCGACAAGTTCATCGGCGACGCGATCATGGCCCTCTGGGGCGCGCCCATCGCCCACCCCGACGACGCCGACAAGGCGGTCCAGGCCGCGATCGCGATGCAGGTCGCCGTGGCCGAGCTCAACGAGCACTGGAAGAAGGAAGGGCGGCCGACGATCCAGATCGGCATCGGGATCAACCACGGCGACGTGTTCGCGGGGAACATCGGCTCCCATCGCCGGCTCGAGTACACGGTCCTCGGCGACGCGGTGAACACCGCGAGCCGACTCTGCTCCAAGGCGGCCGGCGGCGAGATCATCATCTCCCCGCTGCTCTATGAGCTGCTGGCCAACAAACCCCCGGTCGACCAGCTGGAGCCCCTGGCCCTCAAGGGGAAGGCGCAGCCGATGACCGTGCTGCGGGTGAAGGGGTGAGTGCTAGCAGCGAGGGGTGAGTGCAAGTGGCGAGTGGGCGCGCGAGCGAGAAAGTGACAAGGGACCCCTGCTGGAGTCCCTTTCTCCTTGCTCGCTTTCCCGCCCACTCATTTCTTGCACTCAGAACTTGTAGCTCCACCCAGCCTGGTCCAAGAGCTCGAGCACGAGCCTGACCGGCAACCCCATCACCCCGAAGAAGTCCCCCTCCACCTTCTCCACCAGTGCGGCACCGTACCCCTGGATCCCGTACGCGCCCGACTTGTCCATCGGCTCACCGGTGGCGATGTAGGCGCGCAGATACGCTTCGTCGGCGGGGCGGAAGGTGACCTTGGTGATGTCGGTGCGGACCTCATCCTTTCCCTTGTGCGCCAGCGCGACGGAGCTGATCACCTCGTGGGTGCGCCCCTGAAGCAGAGCGAGCATTCGGACCGCATCCTCGACGTCGGTCGGCTTCTCCATCAGGTGATCGTCAAGCACCACGATCGTGTCGGCGCCGAGGACGAATTCGCCGGGGACCGCGCGGGACTTCTCGCGGGCGAGCCGCTTGGAATAGGCGAGCGGCGTCTCCCGCGGGAGCGGCGCCTCGGGGATGTTGGCCGGCACCACCCGGATGGGGAGGCCGAGCATCTCGAGGAGCTGTTTCCGGCGGGGGGAGGCGGAGGCGAGGGTGAGGATGCGGGTCATGGGGCCTAGGGCCAGGGGCCTGGAGAAGCGGAATCGAGTGTCGGTCCTTCGAACCACGGAGCGTCGGGCCTGCCTCTGGGTCCCCAGGCCCTAGGCCCCAGGCCCATTCTTCTCCAGCACCAGCGTCACCGGCCCGTCATTCACCAGCGCCACATCCATCATCGCCCCGAACTCGCCCGTCGCGACCTGGAGCCCGGTCTTCCGAAGCTGGGCCACGAAGTCCTCATACAGCGGGATCGCCTCTTCCGGGCGGGCCGCCCCGATGAAACTCGGGCGCCGGCCCTTCTCCACGTCGCCGTACAGCGTGAACTGGCTCACCACCAGCACCGCCCCCCCGACGTCGGCCAGCGCGAGGTTCATTTTCCCCTCGGCATCGCCGAAGAGTCGGAGACCGGTGATCTTCTCGGCCATCCAGGCGTTCTGCGCGGGCGTATCACCCTGGGTCCATCCCACCAGCAGAAGGAACCCCCGGTCGATCTTGCCGGTGACGCGGCCGGCGATGGTCACGGAGGCGGAAGAGACGCGCTGGAGGACGACTCGCATGGGAAGAAACTAACCCCACGCCGTTTCCACCTCACCCCCCAGCCCCCTCTCCCGTTCAGACCTCACCCCCCAACCCCCTCTCCCTTCGGGAGAGGGGGAGCAGATCCTGCAAACACGTTCCCCCTCTCCCAACGGGAGAGGGGGAAAGGGGGTGAGGTCTGACTGTGGGACGGAGTCGTCGCTGTAGCGTCCTTATTGATCCAGGATCAGCGCGAACATCAGCGGCGCCACGATCGACGCGTCACTCTCGATGATGAACTTGGGGGTGTCCACGCCGAGCTTGCCCCAGGTGATCTTCTCGTTGGGGACCGCACCGGAGTAGGAGCCGTAGCTCGTGGTGCTGTCGCTGATCTGGCAGAAGTAGCCCCAGAGCGGCACGTCGGTGCGGCCGAGGTCCTGGTGCAGCATCGGCACCACGCAGATCGGGAAGTCGCCGGCGATGCCGCCGCCGATCTGGAAGAAGCCGATGGAGCTCTTGGGGGCCGTGGTCATGTACCACTGGGCCAGCGACTGCATGTACTCGATCCCGGTCCGCACCGTATGGACGTTCTTGACGTGCCCTTCGATGCAGTGTCCGGCGTACATGTTGGCGAGGGTCGAATCCTCCCACCCCGGCACGAACATCGGAAGGTCCTTTTCCGCCGCGGCCAGGAGCCAGGAGTTCTTCGGGTCGATCTGGTAGGAGGCCTTGAGCTTCCCGCTCAGCAGGATCCGGTACATGAATTCGTGCGGGAAGTAGCGCTCCCCCTGCTTGTCGGCCGCCACCCACTCCGCCAGCACCACCTTCTCGATCCGCCGCATCGCCTCCATCTCGGGGATGCAGGTGTCGGTGACCCGGTTCATGTGCTTCGCGAGCAGCTTCGCTTCATCCGCGGGGGTCAGGTCGCGGTAGTGCGGCACCCGCTCGTAGTGGTCGTGCGCCACGAGGTTGAAGACGTCCTCCTCGAGGTTGGCCCCGGTGCAGCTGATCGCCGTCACCTTCCCCTGCCGGATCATCTCCGCCAGTGAAAGCCCCAGCTCCGCGGTGCTCATCGCGCCGGCCAGGGTCACCAGCATCGAGCCCCCTTTGGCGAGGTGCGCGCGATAGCCGTCCGCGCCGTCGATGAGGGCGGCGGCGTTGAAGTGCCGGAAGTGGTGGCGGAGGAACTGGCTGATCGGACCGGAGGTCTTGGACATGGTCGGCTGGGTGCGTGGTACGTGGTACTTGGTACGTGGGACCGAGGGCGGGTCCCACGCAGGACGGGGGCAAAGATAACCAAGCGAAAGGGGCCCCGTCAGCACCAGGGCCCCCTCTCACTCCTCACTCCTCACTCCTCACTCCTCACTCTACTGTCACGCTCTTCGCCAAATTCCGCGGCTGGTCCACGTTGCACCCCCGCTTGACCGCCACGTAGTAGCTGAAGAGCTGCAGCGGGATGATGGTGAGGAGCGGCGTGAGAAGATCGTGGGTCGCGGGGATGTGGAACACCGCATCGGCTTTGCCGGCGATGTCGACATCCCCCTCGGTCACGATGGCGATGACGTTGCCGCCCCGCGCCTTCACCTCCTCGACGTTGCTCAGGATCTTGGCGTGCACCGCGTCCTTGGGCGCCACCACGACCACCGGCATGTTCTCGTCGATCAGTGCGATCGGCCCGTGCTTCATCTCCGCCGCCGGGTACCCCTCGGCGTGGATGTAGCTGATCTCCTTGAGCTTCAACGCCCCTTCGAGCGCCACCGGGAAGTTCACCCCTCGGCCCAGGTAGAGCGCATTCTGGGAGTGCTGGAACCGGTCGGCCAGGACCTCGACGGCCTTGTGCTGGTCGATGATCCGCTGCACCTGCGCGGGGATCTGCTGCAGCGCTTGGATCAGCTCGCGCCCCTGCAGAACGCTCATGTGCTTGAGGCGGGCAAGCCGGATGGCGAACATCGCCAGCGCCACGACCTGGCTGGTGAAGGCCTTGGTGCTCGCCACCCCGACCTCGGGGCCGGCGTGCAGGTAGATGCCGCCGTGCACCTCGCGCGCGATCGTCGACCCGACCACGTTCACGAACCCGATGGTGCGCGCCCCGCGCTGCTTCGCCTCTCGGATGGCGGCCAGGGTGTCGGCGGTCTCGCCGCTCTGGGAGATCCCGATCACCAGCGTGTGCTCCCCCACGACCGGGTTCCGGTACCGGAACTCGGAGGCGTACTCCACCTCCACCGGCACCCGCGCCAGCTCCTCGATCAGGTATTCGCCGATCAGGCCGGAGTGCCAGCTGGTGCCGCAGGCGGTGATGACGATCCTGTCGAACTTCTTCAGCTGGTCGTCGGTCAGGTTGAGGCCGTCCATGCGCGCCGTCCCCTGCTCCTCGAGTAAGTGGCCGCGCATCGTGTTCTGGATGGTCTCGGGCTGCTCGAAGATCTCCTTGAGCATGAAGTGGTCGAACCCGCCCCGTTCGATCGTGGCGAGGTCCCACTCGATCTGGCTCACCGGCTTGCTGATCCGCGACAGGTGCAGGTCGCGCACGCTGTACCCCTCACGCGTCAGCACCGCCATCTCCCCGTCATCGAGGTACACCACCGACCGGGTGTGGCTCAGGATCGCCGAGGCGTCGGAGGCGATGAACCACTCGCCGTCGCCGACGCCGACCAGGAGCGGCGACCCCTGCCGAGCCGCCACCAGCACATCAGGCTCGTCGGACGAGACCACCGCCAGTCCGTACGCCCCTTCCACTTCGCGCAACGCCGCCGCCACCGCCTCGGCCAGGTCGTCCTTGTAGTGCTCTCCGATCAGGTGGGCCAGCACCTCGGTGTCGGTCTCCGACTTGAACATGTGCCCGCGCGCGAGCAGCAATTTCTTGATGGCCGGAGCGTTCTCGATGATGCCGTTGTGGATGACGGCGATCTTGCCGCTCTGGTCGGTGTGCGGATGCGCGTTGGGGGTCGTGGGCGCGCCGTGGGTGGCCCAGCGGGTGTGGCCGATGCCGAGCGTCCCCTTCGGGGTGTGCCCGACCAGCTCCCGCTCGAGGTTGACGAGTTTCCCGGCCGCCTTGATCACTTCGAGCTTGCCGTTGACAACGGCGAGTCCCGCCGAGTCGTAGCCCCGATACTCCAAGCGACGCAGCCCCTCGATCAGGAGCGGCGCCGCCTGACGGTCACCGATGTAGCCTACGATCCCGCACATTGGATATCTCCTACTGCTTGCCGAAGGCCGCTCGGCAGGCCGAAACGAGGTCCTCCGCCTCCGGGGCGGTCGGCGCTTCGGCGATGAATCGAACGATCGGTTCCGTTCCCGACGGCCGGGCGTGCACCCAGCGATCGGCCCAGCTGAGGCGGAGCCCGTCGCGCTCGTCGACGGTGGCTTCGGGGAACTTCCGCCGGAGCGCCTCATACACCGGGGCCAGGTCGGGCCCGCGGGGCGCCTTCGCCTTGACGATAATGTAACGGGGCGCGGCCACGACGCACTCGGAGACCTTCATCCCGCTCGCCACGAGATGCTGCAGCACCAGCGCCGCCCCGGCCGGCGCATCGCGCCCGACATGGAGGGCCGGCAGCATCACCCCGCCGTTCCCCTCCCCTCCCACCACCGCACGCTCCTCGATCATCGCCCTGGCCACGTTGGCCTCGCCTACCGCGGCGCGGAAGAAGCGCGCGCCGAACGCCTTGGCCGCGTCCTCGACCACAAGCGAGGTGGAGAGGTTGGCCACCACCGTCGCTTCGCCTCCGACGACCTCCGGGGTCCGCCCGCCGGCGGCGAGCACCGCGCGCACCGCGAAGGCGAGCGTGTAGTCCTCCCCTATCGGGCGCCCCAGTTCGTCCACCAGCGCCAGGCGATCCACGTCCGGATCCACCGCCATCCCGATGTCGGCACGGGAGTCGCGTACCAGCTTGCTGAGGTCGCCCAGATTCTCGGGGAGGGGCTCCGGCGGGCGGGGAAAGCGGCCGTCGGTCTCAGTGTTAATGGCGAACACCTCGCACCCCAGCGCTTCGAGCAACTGCGGCATCGTGGTGCCCCCGGCCCCGCGCACGCAATCGAGCGCCACCTTGAAGCGGCAGCGGCGGATCGCCTCGCGGTCGAGCATCGGGAGGCTCATGACCAGGTCGAGATGTCGCCGGATGGCATCGGGGTCCCGGCGGTACGCGCCGATCCCGTCCCATCCCGCGCGCGGGATCTCCGAATCGGCCAAGGCGCGGACGGCCGTCCCGGCCGTCGCATCGAGGAAGATCCCGTCGGGGCCGACGAGCTTGAGCGCATTCCACTCGATCGGATTGTGGCTGGCCGTCAGGATCAGTCCGGCGCCGGCGTGGTGGTGCTCGACCGCGAGCTGCACCGTCGGCGTCGGCACGATGCCGAGGTCGATGACCTCGGCGCCGGCCGACATCAGGCCGGCGATGGCGGCGTGGGCGAACATCTCGCCGCTGGTGCGCGCGTCGCGCCCGAGGACCACGACCGGGCGGCCCGCGGCGCGGGCCCAGGCGCCGAGGGCGGCGGCGTGGCGCGCGACCAGTTCGGGCGTCAGGTCCGTGCCGACGATGCCACGCATCCCGGACACGGAGACCATCAAAGTCTGGGACATCAGAGTGAGACGGGGAGTTTGGCGGGATCGGGAAAGGCGCGCAGGAAGGCCTCGATCACGCGCGCATCGAACTGGGTCCCGGTGCACCGGCGGAGCTCTTCGAGCGCCTCGGTGGCGGGGCGGAGGGTGCGGTAGGTCCGGTTGGTCGTCATCGCATCGAAGGCGTCGGCCACGGCCACCACGTGCGCCTCTTCCGGGATCGCGTCCCCCTTGAGGCCGTCGGGGAACCCGCTGCCGTTGAGCCGTTCGTGATGCGAGCGCACGATCCGGAGCACCCGCGGCGACTCGCGCGCCAAGGGGGCCAGGATACGCTCACCGAGCACCGTATGCTCGGTGATGTGCTGGAACTCCTCGGGGGTCAGGGGGCCCGGCTTGTTGAGCACCGCCTCGCGCGTCCCGATCTTGCCGATGTCGTGCAGCTCGGCGCCCAGGCGCAGCTCTTCGAGCGCGTCGCCGGTCCAGCCGAGCACCACCGCCGTCTTCACCGCGTACCAGCTCACCCGCTTCGAGTGGCCGCGGGTGTAGGCGTCCTTCGCTTCGAGCGCGTGGGCCAGGGTCTGGACCGCGTCGACGAACTGTTCCTTGATCCGGCGCGACTGCTCCCGCACCCGGAGCTCCAGGTGCTTCTGGTAGAAGCGGTTCTGGAGGATCAGCTCGCGCTTTTCGAGGGCCTTGGCCACCCGTGCCCGCACTTCGTCGATGATGACCGGCTTGGCGAGGTAGTCGAGCGCCCCCATCTGCATGCAGGCCACCGCGGTCTCGACGTCGGCGACCGCGGTGAGCATGATGACCGCGGTGTCGGGGTGGCGCTGGCGCAGTTCCTGGAGGAGCTGGATCCCGTCGAGCCCCGGCATGTGGATGTCGCTGATGACGAGCGGCACCTCACCCGACTTGGCCAGGACCTCGAGCGCCTCTTCGCCGCTCCCCGCTTCGAGGCACGACAGCCCCTGACTCTCGATGACGCGCACCAAGGCGTGGCGGACGAGCGAGTCGTCGTCGACGATCAGGCACCGGGCCGATTCGGTGCGCTTGGGGACCTGGACTGGCGCGGGGGCACTCACGATTGAAACATACCCCCGCGAGGGGTCTTCACAACGGGCGGCCTGCCCCCGTCGGGGGCCCGCCGTTAGCTTTCCCGGCCTCTACAACCCCTCCGGGACATGACGCGCATCCTCGCTGGTGATCCAGGTCACAAGCTCGCCACCCGGGCGGTCCACGCCGGGCAGGTCCCCGATCCGCTGGCCGGGGCGGTGATGCCGCCCATCTACCAGACCTCGACCTACATCCAGGAAGGGCTGGGGGTCCACAAGGGGTATGAGTACGCCCGGACCGCGAATCCGACCCGGGAGGTGCTGGAGCGGAACGTTGCGTCACTGGAAGGGGCGACCCACGGCTTCGCCTTCGGGTCGGGGCTCGCGGCGCTCGACGTCCTGCTCAAGTCCTTCGCTCCCGGCGACCACGTGGTGTGCGGCGAGACGGTCTACGGCGGGACGCATCGCCTGATGAAGCGGGTGTACGAGAAGTTCGGGATGCGCTTCACGTTCGTCGACGGGCGCGACCCGAAGCACTTCGCGGCGGCCCTCACGCCACAGACGAAGATGCTCTACGTCGAGACGCCGACGAACCCGATGATGACCCTCACCGACCTCCGGGCGGTGGGCGACCTGGCGCAGGCGCGGGGCATCGTCTTCGCGGTCGACAACACCTTCGCGACCCCGATCTTCCAGCGCCCGCTCGAGTTCGGCGCCGACGTGGTGCTGCACAGCACGACCAAGTACCTCAACGGCCACAGCGACATGATCGGCGGGATGCTCGTGACTTCGCGCGAGGACCTGGCCGAGCAATTCGGCTTCCTGCAGAACGCGTCGGGCCCGGTGCCCGGACCGATGGACTGCTGGCTGGCGCTTCGGGGGCTCAAGACCCTGCCGCTCCGGATGCGGCGGCACGACGAGACGGGCCGCACCATCGCCACCTGGCTCGCGAAGCACCCTGGCGTCCAGAAGATCTACTATCCCGGCCTCCCGAATCACCCGCAGCACGAGCTCGCGAAGCGTCAGATGTCGGGATTCGGCGGGATGATCTCGATCGACCTCGGCGATGTGGCCAGAGCCAAGAAGTTCGTCGCGGCCGTCCGCCTCTACGCCCTGGCCGAATCGCTCGGCGGCGTCGAGAGCCTCATCGGGCATCCGGCGTCGATGACGCATGCCTCGATCCCCGAGGATCGTCGTAACGCGATGGGGCTCACCGACTCGCTGGTGCGGCTCTCCTGCGGCGTCGAGGATGCTGACGACCTGATGGCGGACCTGGACCAGGCGTTCAAGGCGTGACTTAAGGCTCCCGCGCGATGGTACGTCGGCGCGGGAACCCGTGATGAACCGAACCCATGAGGTCCACTTCCCGCCGGCTGACCAGGTGCATCGCCAAGAAGAGAATGTGTGGTCGCACCTTGGATCCCTGCGATAGGACCATTCAGTGGTGTTCGGGACAACTCTCCCACGCTGGCCGCCTCGCAGGGAGCATCATGGATTCGGTCCGTCATGGGTTCCCGCACCCGACCATTCACGTTTCAGGAAGAAACCGAATTAACTTGGACGGCGTAAGGTAGAAATCCTCTTCCAAGGCTCCCGTCATGGCCACCAATGTCCCCGCGCCCCGTCCGCGCCGCACTTATCCGCAGATCGCTCCCGTGACCTGGGAGCACCCGGCCGACCGCGCCGCCCTCCAGGCGCTCCGCGCCATCCCCGGCGTCGATGAGATCATCCGCAAAGTCCTCGGCATGCTCGGCGGCGAACGCGGTGTGCGGCTCCTCTTCCAGGCCAACGCCGTCCGTGTCGGGCCCACCCAGTTCCCCCGGCTCTGGCAGATGCACGTGGAGATGTGCGCCACGTTCGACTGGGAACACGTCCCCGAGCTCTACGTCACCCAGACGCCCGAGTTCAACGCGGGCGCCTACGGCATCGACGACCCTTTTATCGTCATCCACAGCACCGCCCTCGAACTGCTCGAGGACGACGAGATCCGCGCCCTCCTGGCCCACGAACTCGGCCACGTGATGAGCGGGCATTCGCTGTACCAGACCATCGCAATGATCCTCAGCATGGTCTCCCTCGGTGCGCTCCCGATGTTCGCAGGGCTCGCCCTCTTTCCGATCAAGCTCGCGTTCCTCGAGTGGAGCCGGAAGGCGGAGCTCACCGCCGACCGCTGCGGGATGCTCGGCAGCCAGGATGCGCTGGTGATGCAGAAGAAGTTCATGAAGATGGCGGGCGGCGGCCGAGGCGACTGGTTCACCGCGGCGGACCTCAACGCCGAGGCGTTCATGGCGCAAGCTCACGAGTACGCCAACGCCAACGAAGGGTTCGACCTCCTGTACAAAGTCATCAACACCCTCGGCCTCACCCACCCGATGGCCACCGTCCGCGCCGGCGAGATCCAGGCCTGGCTCGGGACCGGGGACTACGACCGGATCCTCCGCGGCGAGTACGTCAAGCGCGGCAGCCCCGAGGCCGACCGCCCGCTCAGGGATCACGCGCGCGAGGCGAAGGACTATTACGCCGAGGAGTTCCGCGACATGGGGCAGAAGGTCGGCGCGGCGGCCAAGCAGGCGGCGGACAATATCCGTGAGGCCTTCCGCAACGCGAAGTCCGGAGCGTAATGAAGATCCTCGTCATCGGCGGCGGAGGGCGCGAACACGCACTCGTCTGGTCCCTCCGCCGTGAACTTGCTACAGCCACGATCTTCGCCGCGCCCGGGAACCCCGGCATCGCCAGCCTCGCCACCCTCCTCCCGATCCCCATGTCCGACCTCGACCGCCTCGTGCAGGCGGCCGAGTCGTACGGCGTGGAGCTGGTCGTGGTCGGACCCGAGCAGCCGCTCGCCGATGGCCTGGCCGATCGCCTGCGCGCCAAAGGGATCGCCGTCTTCGGGCCGAGCGCCAAAGCGGCGGAGCTCGAAGCAAGCAAGGCGTTCGCCAAGGATGTGATGGTGGCGGCCAAGGTGCCCACCGCGCCGTATGCCACTTTCACGGAGCTGAACGCGGCGCTCGCCTATGTCGAGACCCACGCCGAGCCGCTGGTAGTGAAGGCCTCCGGACTCGCCGCGGGAAAGGGCGCCGTGGTCTGTGCCACCCGCGCCGAGGCCCGGTCGACGCTCCGTGAGATGTTGGGGGACCATCGCTTCGGTGCCGCGGGCGATACCGTGGTCATCGAGGGGTTCCTGCGGGGCGAGGAGCTCTCGGTCTTCGCCGTCACCAACGGCAAGGATGTGCGGATCCTGCCCCCGGCCCAGGATCACAAGCGACTCGGCGAGGGGGATGTCGGTCCGAACACCGGAGGGATGGGGGCGTATGCGCCGGTGTCGTTCGCGACGCCGAAGCTCCTCGCGCGGGTCGAGCGCGAGGTCTTCCTCCCCACATTGCGAGAGATGGAGAAGCGGGGCGCGCCGTTCATCGGGTTGCTCTATGCCGGGCTGATGATCGCCCCCGACGGCGCGCCGTGGGTGATCGAGTTCAACTGCCGCTTCGGCGATCCGGAAACGCAGGCCGTACTCCCGCTGATCGAGCGCGGACTTGCCGGACTGCTGACGGCGGCCGCCAAGGGAGAGGCGCTTCCTTTCCTGAGCCTCTCCACCGGTGCGGCCGTCGCCACCGTCCTTGCGGCCGAGGGCTATCCGGAGACGCCGAAGAAGGGGGCGGCGATCACGATCCCCGCCAAGCTTCCCGCCGGCGTCACGGTCTTTCACGCCGGCACCAGCGACGCCGACGGAACGCTCCGAGTTTCAGGGGGCCGAGTACTGACGGTGACCGCCGTGGCGCCGACCTTTCGCGAGGCGCAGGCACGAAGCCAACTCGCCTGCGAGATGATCGAGTTTCCCGGCATGGTGTGGCGGCGGGATATTGGATGGAGAGAGGCGACGAGACAAAAATCGTGAGGGGTATGGAGTGAGGGGTGTGGGGGGTGTTGGGGAACCTTCCTGAGCGCAGCGAAGGACCTACTCAATGCCCGGTAGGTCCTTCACTTCGTTCAGGAGGGTTCCGTTTTGCTCCCACCCCCTCACCCCTTACCCCTCACCCCTTACCATTCGACCATGCCCGAACTCCCCGAAGTCGAGACCATCGTCCGCGACCTGCAGCACCTGGCCGGCCGCACGATCCGCTCGGCGGAGCTCTCCCACACCGACATCCTGCGCGGCGTGACGAAGAGGAAGCTCCTCGCAGACCTCGCTGGCCGCCGCATCGACCGCCTCACCCGCCGAGCCAAGCACGCCATCTTCACCCTCGGCGACCGCCGACTCGTCGTCCAGCCCGGGATGACGGGGTCGTTGCTCGTCTACGACCGTCCCCTCACCCCCGCCGAAGCGAAGTATGCCGTCCTTCGCGCCGGGCTCGACGACGGCCGGCTGCTGGTCTATCGCGACGTGCGCCGGATCGGGAAGCTCCTCTGGCTCGACGCCAAGGGATGGGACAAATACGACGGAGCGCTCGGCCCCGAGCCGCTCGAAGGAGGGTGGAGCGCGGAGCATTTCGCCGGCAGGCTTGCCAGATCGCGCCAGGCGGTGAAGAAGGTCTTGATGGACCAGAAGCACGTGGTGGGGATCGGGAACATCTACGCCAACGAGGCGCTCTTTGCCGCCGGGGTCGATCCCTCGAAGCCCGGCGTGAAGGTCGGGGCCGCGGCGGCGGAACGGATCCGGACCCATTCGCGCCGCATCCTCACCGCCGCGATCGCGTCGCAGGGGACCACCTTCCGCGACTATCGGACTGGCACCGGGGAGCGGGGGAATTTCCAGCTCGAACTCTTCGTGTACGGCCGCGAGGGTGAGCCGTGCAAGGTGTGCGGGACAAGGCTCACCGGTACGCACGACATCGATGGGCGTGCGACGGTCTTCTGTCACAAGTGCCAGAAGTAGGCCACAGGCGACGGGCCTCGGGCTTCGGGTTGGGAGGTCGAGGGGGGTCGTTCCTATATTGAGGAGCGCCCCATTCGAAGATCCCGACGCCTGAGGCCTGTGGCCTGTGGCCTGTGGCCTGAAGCCTGTGCGAACCAACCTCCTCCCCCTCCCGACCGCCGATCTCGCCCGCCTCAAGGAACGGGTGAAGCGTCTCGCCGAAGACCGCCCGGCGATCTATCGGATGGTCGACCCGGCGGGTCGGGTGCTCTATGTCGGGAAGGCCCGCAAGCTCCGCTCCCGACTCCTCTCCTACTTCCGCGCCAAGTTCCCCGACGACAAGGCGGCCCGCATCCTCCAGGCCGCCGCCGACATCGAGTGGGACTATTCCCCCAGCGAATTCTCCGCGCTCCTCGGCGAGATCCGCGCCATCACGCGACTCCGGCCCCCATACAATGTCGCCGGGAATCGGAATCGGCAGGCGGTCTTCATCACGATGATGGGGGGGCCCGCCCCGCGCCTCGCCGCCGTGAAATGGCCGCACGCCGACGAGCGGGTGTACGGTCCTTTCTCATCTCTCGGGCGCGTGCGGGAAAGCATTC
>JANMWE010000086.1:0-33557 GCA_031393795.1 Gemmatimonadota bacterium | reverse complement strand
GCAAGCCTCCCGGAAGAGTTGGGAGTTCGGAGTTGGGAGGGGTGGTCGGTAGGCACCGGTGCTGGCCGTGCACCCCTCCGAACTCCAAACTCAAAACTCTCAACCTCCCCTCCGATTCCCCGTCGGCACCCGCACCGGGTGATTCACCACCACCGGCCGAGGGGCGTGCTGCTGCTCCGCCTCGGGCGTGGGCTGGTGCGGCTCCCCCTTCTTCACGGGAGCGGCCTTGGGACGGGGAAAGGGGATGCTGTTCTTCTTCTTGCCCATACCGACCTCACACTAAACGGTCCACCAACGCGAACGCGAACACGGTCCCGCTCATCACGGCGTTCATGGTAAAAAAAGCGGCGTCGACCCGAGTAAGGTCTCCCGGCTTCACCAGTGAATGTTCGTAGGCCAGGATCGCCGCCGCCACTCCCAGTCCCACGTAGTACCAGACCCCGAACCCGACCCCCCAACCGAACGCGACCAGCGCGGGGATGGTGATCCCGTGCAGCACCTTCGCAAAGAGGATCGCCCGCCGCTGCCCCAGCCGGGTCACCGCGCTCCGGAGCCCCTCGGCGCGGTCAAAGCCTTCGTCGGGCAGCGCGTAGAAGACGTCGAACCCGGCGGTCCAGCTCGCCACGGCGGCGGTGATCGCCAGCAGGACCCACCACGGCTCGCTCCAGCGGCCGGTGACCGCAAGGTACCCCCCGACGGGCGCGATGGAGAGGCTCACGCCCAACCAGAGATGGGGCCAGTCCAGCACCCGCTTGGTGACGCTGTAGGTCAGGACCCACGCCAGCGCGAGGGGGCTGAGCCAGAGACAGAGCGGATTCAACTGCCACGCCGCGAGCACGAAGAGCACCCCCGCCGCCGCCACCGAGGCCCACGCCTGCCCCACCGTCAGCTTCCCCTGCGGGAGCTCGCGCATCCGGGTGCGCGGGTTCTTCGTGTCGTACTCGCGGTCGGCGATCCGGTTGAATCCCATCGCCACCCAGCGCGCGGCCGAGAAGGCGACGACCACGAGGGCGAGGGTGCTGACGGTGACGGGTGTCGTGAACGAGGCCGCGACGACTCCCACCAGCGCGAACGGGAGCGCGAAGAGCGTATGCGGAAGCTTGACGAAGTTCACGTAGCGGGTGAAGAGCGACTCGCCCTCGAACGTTTGACCCTCTCGATGGGTCGCCGTCATGGGTGGCCCGACCTGGTCCGAGGTCCGGAGTCCGACGTCCGGGGTGTTAGAACGCGAGCAGCGGCGCGGAAGCAAGGGTACCCGATCCCCGGACCTCGGACCTCGGACTTCGGACCAGTCATTCACTCACCCCGACATGAATGGCGACAATGCCGCCAAAGAGCCGCTCGTACGTCACTTCCTTGAATCCATTCTCCCGCATCGTGGTCGCGACGGCGTCGGGACCCGGGAACGCCAGCACCGACTCGGGCAGGTACGTGTAGGCGTTGTCGTGCTTCGACACGAACCTCCCGATGAACGGGAGCATCCGCCGGAAATAGAAGAAATAGAGCGCCCGCATCGGCTGGCTCGGCGGCTGCGAGCACTCGAGCACCACATACCGGGCCCCCGGCTTCAGCACCCGCGCGACCTCGCGGAATCCAGCGGCCAGGTCGCTCAGATTCCGCACTCCGAATCCCACGGTCGCGCCGTCGAACGTCCCATCGCTGAAGGGAAGCTCCAGCGCATCGGCGGTCACGGGCAGCATCCTCGACGCCTTGTTGCGCCCGAGCGCCAGCATTGGCGCCACGAAGTCGGCGCCGACGACCTGCCCCCGGAACGCAGGTCTCCGAGCCAGATCCGCGGCCAGATCGAGCGTCCCCGCGCAGAGATCGAGATACCGACCCGCCGGCGCGTGCTCCCAGCCGAGCCGGTCCACCGCGCGGCGACGCCAGCCGCGGTCGGCAGTCAGGCTCAATACATGGTTCAGGAGATCGTAACTGGGGGCGATGGCCGCGAACATCCCACGGACGTACGACCGCTTCTCCGCGCCCCCGGTCACAGGTAACTTCATATCTGTGGCCGACATAGCGACCAAAGCTAGCCCTCCCCGAATGACCGTGGCAAGCCGCGCCTGCTCAATTGACTGAGCCCGAGCCGCTCGGCCCGTCCACGTCCGACCAGGATGTGGTGCTCGCGGCGCGTCGCGGTTCCGACGCGGCGTACCGCGAACTCGTCCGTCGGTACGAGCGGCCGATCTTCTCCCTGATCTTCCGGATGGTCCGCGACCGCGAGATGGCGGAGGACCTGACCCAGGAGACGTTCATCAAGGCACTCAACGCCCTCGAGTCGTACCGCCCCGAATTCAAGTTCTCAAGCTGGATCTTCAAGATCGCCAACAACACCTCGATCGATCAGCTGCGCCGCCGGGAGGTCGACACCCTCTCGCTCGACGGGAGCCCCACGGCCGAGACCCCCGACGCGATCGAGGCCACGGCGCTGCAGGTCGGTTCCAAGGGGGAAAGCCCCCTCGACGAGATGGAGGCCCGGGAGATCGGGAAGGCGATCGAGGCGGCCATTGGGAAGCTCCGGCCGGAGTACCGGGCGTGCATCCTGCTCCGTCACGTCGAGGGTCTGGCGTACGAAGAGATCGCCGAATCACTGAACCTCCCGTTGGGTACCGTCAAAACGTATATCCACCGTGCCCGCAATGAGTTGCGCGACTATCTGGGGCACCTGAAAGAGTGAAACTCCACTGTTGCAACGTCCGTAGGAGGCGCTAATGATCGACCCCACCACCACCGGGCATTTGTCCCCCCAGGACCTGGACCTCTGGTTGGAAGGCACCCTGCCTTCCGCCCGGCTGGTCCATCTTGAGGACTGCCCCGACTGCTTCGCCCTGGCCCACGCTGAACGGCGGGTCGTGGCGTGGCTCGGGCGGCTGCCCTTGCTCGCACCCTCGGACGGCTTCGCCGACCGGGTGATGCGGAACGTCGCGGTCCCCGCCCCTGTGGCGCGGGCCCCGTGGCGGGTGCTGGTCCACCCCTCCCTCCTCGGCGCCCGGTGGCGCGCGATGGCGGCCGGGGTCGGGCTGGCGGTGGCCGGGGCCGGTCTGAGTGTGGCCTGGAGTCTCGGCCATCCTGACCAGCTCGCCTCCCTCCTCTCCTCGGTGGGGAATGAAGCGTTTCGGTTCGGGTGGACGGGACTCCAGGCGCTGGTGGCCAACCTGGCCGAGCAGCCCTGGACGGGTGCAGCTCGGACCCTGCTCTCCTCCCCCGCCCGTGCCGCGCTGTCGCTTGGTACGGGGATCCTGCTCTATGCGAGCGGGCTCTTGGCGATGCGCCGTCTGTTGACGGCGCCGACCAACGGGGGGGCACGTGCGCACTCCTAGCCATCGGGCGCTGGGCGCCCTCCTCCCCTCGCTCACGCTCGGGGCATGCCTGATCGCCGCGACGGCCGGTCCCCTGGCCGCCGCGACGCGCGGGCCATTCACGCACGGCCCGATCACCGGCATCCTCGACCCGATCCGCAGTTTCTTCCGCGACGCTCCGCCCCCGGCGGCGACCGACCACATCGTCACGATCTCCTCTGACAGCAGGACCCTCACCTTCAAGCTCACCGGCGGCACCAAGGTCGAGCTGGCGCTCACCGGCGGGCGGGTGCTCATCGACGGGACGCAGGTGGGGCGCTACGCCCCCGGCGGCGCCCTCGAGGGGGCGTGGCAGGATCTCCTGGCCGACCTCGCCCGCGTGCCGACCCCGATGGCCGTGATCCGCGCCCGCGCCTGGGCACCGACCGGGATCACCGGCGAGGAGCTCGCCGCGGCGACCGAACTCCGGCGCCGGCTGACCGGGCTCGCCATCTCTCCGGAGAGCGCTCCGGCACCGCAGCCGATCCCCATCGCGGCAGCCGGCGGGCTCGTGATCGATCTCCACTCCTTCGACGACCTGGGCCGGCTCGAGCCGATCCTCTGGCGGGCGAGCCAGCTCTCCGGTCCCGACCTTCGCCTCACGGTGCCCGACGGACACGCGTACAGCGGGCACTACAGCGTCGGGACCGGGGACGAGGTCGAAGGTCACCTGCTGGTCCTTCACGGCGACGCCGACATCTTCGGCACCGTGCGGGGCAACGTCGTCTCGGTCGATGGTGACGTGATCGTCCATTCTGGCGCCGCCGTGACCGGCAGCGTGCTCGCGGTCGGTGGCCGAGTGCGTGACGAGGGTGGCGACATCCGCGGGGCGTCGCTCACCCTGAGCGATCCGGAGACCGCCGTGACCGCCCCGGTGGCACCCGCGACCGGCAATTGGAACAGTGCGCTCCGCCGCGGCGCCGGTCTGGCGGGGGTGTTCGTGACCCTCCTCCTGATGGGCGCCGGGCTTGTCGCGTTCGCCAAGCCGCAGATCGCGGTGGTGGCTGACACGGTCGGCCATTCGTTCGGCCGCTCATTCATGGCTGGACTGTTGGGACAGATCCTGGTGATCCCGACCTTCGGGATGATCATCGTCGGCCTCGCGCTCACCGTGGTCGGGATCCTGCTGGTGCCGTTCGCGGTCGCGGTCTACCTCCTCCTCGCCGTGGTGACGCTCCTTGGCGGCTATCTCGCGGTGGCCCACGCGATGGGTGAGGTGCGGGCGCGCCGACGCCTCGCGGCCGGCGCGATGGGGGTCGGCACGAACGGGTATGGCTATGTGGCGTTCGGCCTCGCCGCCTCGATGGTGCTCTGGGTGGTCTGGATCGGCTTCGGCTGGGTGCCGGTGGCGGGGTGGCTCATCGAGCTCGCCGCGGTGCTGGTCACCTGGATCTTCGCGACGGTCGGCTTCGGCGCAGCACTCCTCAGCCGGCTCGGCCTCAAGGACAGCTTCGCGGGACGGTTCATCGCGCCCGAGATGCTCACCGACGAATACCTCTGGGCCACGCCGCAGTTCGGCGTCCCCGCCGTGCAGCGTCCTCACAAGGGCCAGGTGCCGCCGTCGCGGACGCCGCCGCCGATGCCATGACACGGTACGTGGTACGTGGTGCGTGGGGCGTGGGGCTGTGGGCTGTCGGCTGTGGGCTGTGGGCCGCCCCCCTTGCCGCCCAGTCGATGCGCACGTTCACCGCGTCGCGGAAGCTCGAGTCGGCTCCTGCCCTCTCGGTCGGGGTCGAGTTCGGCGCGGGGTATCTCACCCTCGGGCCGAACACGCAAGGGATGCTCTACGACGTGTCGGTCCGGTACGACCAGGAGCGATCGACACCGGAGCATCGCTACGACGCGACCACGCACCGGCTCGATCTCCGGCTCCGCCCGATCGGAGGGGCCGGCGTGCGGGTGACCAATCGTGAGCAGCTGGCCCAGCGGGCCTCGCTCACCTTCGCCCCCACGGTCCCGCTGGTGCTCGACGTCACGCTCGGCGCCGGCGAGGGGGAGCTGGAACTGGGCGGCCTCCGGATCAGGTCGGCGGCGGTGCACTCGGTCGCGACCCGCACGATCATCCGCGCCTCTCACCCCAACGCGATGGCGTGCGAGACGCTGGACCTCGACGGCGGGGCCGCCGAGGTGATCACCGAGCACCTGGGGAACCTGCGCTGTGCCGAGATCCGGTTCGATGGGGGGGTGGGCGCGACGACGCTCGATCTGACCGGTCGGTGGACCTCGACACTCCGGGTGCGGGCCAAGCAAGCGCTGGGCAGCCTGAAGCTGGTGCTCCCAAAGGATGCCGGTGTCCGGATCGTGCTCGACCGGACCCTGACGACTTTCACGCCGGTCGGCTTCGTGCAGGACGGCGCGGCGTGGGTGACCCCGAATTTCCGGACCGCCGCGCGGACGATCCAGATCGATGTCACGACGGCGGTGGGGGGGATCGAGGTGCGGTGGGAGTAGGCGGGTAGGCGGGTAGGCGGGTAGGCGGGTAGGCGGGTAGGCGGGTAGGCGGGTAGGCGGGTAGGGAAAATGGGGAACCTTCCTGAGCGAAGCGAAGGACCTACTCATCGTTGAGCAGGTCCTTCATCGCTTACGACCCTCAGGAAGGTTCGGATCCGTATCACCATCCTAACTACCCGCCCACCCGCCTCGCCGCCTACCCGCCTATTGCGTACTCCCCCCCAGCTACGATCGACCAGCTACTTGGTCTCCTCAGCCCGTTGCCCGACGCTCGCGTCGCGCGGATGCGGGCGACAGGTCGATCAAGAGCGCAATGACGATCCCCACGACCGGCCATAGCGTCCACTGGCCATGGAACCAGACGATGACGGCGCTGTACCACAGGAACGTGGTGGGCAGGAAGATGAAGCCCACGATCGGCCACAGGAGGGTCGGGAACAGGCCGTGAAACCAGTTGGTGGCGAACCAGAGGAGCAGGATGAGAAGGCGCGGGGTGGCGAGCGCCAGCAAGGCGAAGAGAACGGGCACGGGGGACTCCTGGGGCGTGTTGCCACCTGACATTCAGCGCTTCAGCTGCCGCGGGCGGATCCAGCGGCAGGGTCAACGCACCTCTCTACAGCAGAGGCCATCGCAGGGAACGTTGCACTTCGAGGTTGATATCACAACGCGGGAGGACCGTCTTTGGAGGAACGCATCCTCTTCGCGTTCGCAATGGCAATCGCGAGGAAGACGACACCAGAGCCCAGAAAGACGACGTTCATTGAGCCGCCCTTAAGAACGGGGATCAGAGCCGCGATGAACGAAATAGCGCTGGTGACGGAAAACAGTCCGACTGCTACTTGCGCTCGAGTCATTTGTTTCTCCAGTGATTCGTCGCCCGGCTAACGGTTGGCGCTTTAGCTGCGGCGCCGAGGTGCGCCACAACACAATCCTAAATGATTCCGCAACTTGGCCGCGGGGAGGGTCGTACCGCGAGGAGCCCTGGCCGCGGAGCAGAGCCTGCCCCGAGCGGAGCGAGGGGACAGCTACAAGCGCTGGCTAGGTGACCGGGCCAAGGTCTGGGCCAGCCTGGCGCATGTGGACCACGGCGATAATCTCGACGCGGTCGTCCTTCAGACGGTAGAGGATCCGATAGGGTCGCTCGAATACCTCGCGTACAGCGCGGCCCTCACCTTCAGGGGCCAGCCGCCCTGACTCGGGAAAGCGCTCAAGCTGGGACGTGCGTGCGTCAATCCGAGCCACGAGCTGGGTCGCGTACACTGGTGAACTCGTCGCGACGTATGCATAAATGGCCGCCAGATGGTCGGCGGCCACGTGCGTCCAGTGGATCTTCACTTGGCCTTGGGGCCGAGTACCCGGCGAAGCACTTCTTCATGCGGGATCATTCGGCCAGCATCGGCATCGGCGATCCCTTGGTCGATCGCCTGCCTCACGTAGATCTGATACATCAGGTCGTCCCAGCTAGCGTTGTCCGGGAGCTGGTCGACAAGATGGTGGGCGTCTGGTCGGATGTCGGTCTTGGGAGTCATGGCTTGCTCCGATGGATTCCTTCCAAATATGGGTAAGCTGGCCCATCTCCGCCACATCGCCCCGGTCACCTAACGTGTCTATGATTGTTTCGATTGGCTGCTCGGCGCGCATTCAGCGGGCGAAGGCTGACAGCCGAAGAACCGGGAGACAGTTAAGGCTACGAGGTTCTGCCCCAGTCCGCCACAGCCAAAGCTGTCCCAGTAGACCGCAGAGATGGGGACTCTGCAGCGCCTGCGCTGTCTCATTCTTGTGCGATTTTGGGGTGAAGCTGACCAACGGTCAAAGAATCGGACAGTTCGGACCCTCGGCCGGGACGACTCAGGGGGATCGAAGAAGCTGGGAGTGAAGAGAGGCGCGAGAGGCGCGAAAGGGCGTATGGGATGGGACCGTCCCGAGGAGCAATGCGACGAGGGACCTAGCTTGGTCGGCTAGGTCCCTCGCTGCGCTCGGGACGGTTCCGTGCTAGTACAGACTTACGCGCTTTACGCGCCTATCAACTAAGCCCGTACTCCCCCCACCGCCGGTCCACCAGCTTCTTGGTCTCCTCCAGCGACTCCACCACCGGTGGATACCCTTCTTTCCAGGTCGCGTCGATGCCGAGGCGGCCGCGGTAGAATGGGCGCGCGCCGACGAAGCCTTGCTCCTGCGCGATGATGTCGCGCGCCGGGTCGAAGCGGGTGAAGATCCCCCAGATGAGGCTCGAGAGGTCGTCGAGATCCACGTCCTCGCTCACCGCGGCGATCCAGCGCACGGGACCGAGCCCATCCCACCGAACGAGCGCCTCGAGCGTCTCACGCGCCTGTTCCCTGACCTGCACCACCAGGAACCCCTCGATCAGTTTGTGTTTCTTCACTCGGCGGTCGAACGCCGACGGATCGCCCACGCTCTTGGGCGGGTCGTTGGGCTGGACCACGTCGCCGGTGGCGTCGAGGATCAGCTTGCTCCCCACGTGGAGCTTGAACGAGGTGTAGTCGAGCGTGTCGAGGGGCGTGTTCCCGATGAGGTACATCCGCTCCTCCGGCTCGAAACGATGCCAGAGCTCGCGGAGGTCGCGGCGGAAATCGCGCACCGGGACGTCAGGGCGCACCATCAGCATCACCTTGGTGAGCGCCAGCTGGCCGGTGCCGAGGAGGTTGAAGGCGGTCTTGAGGACCTCCTTGGGGTGGCGCTCCTTGCAGCTCACGGTGAGCAGGTTGTGGAACACCGCGTCGTCGTTGGCGTAGAGGTCCACGATGTTGGGGTTCACCAGCTTGATGAGCGGTCCGACGATGTCGCCGACCGCGATCCCGATCCACTTGTCCTCCTGCGGCGGCTTCCCGACCACCGCGGCGGGGATGAGCGGCCGGTGGCGATGACTCATCGCCTTGACGTGGAAGACGGGAAAGAGCTCGGCCTCGGAGTAGTGGCCGTAGTGATCACCGAAGGGACCTTCGAGCCGCCGCTCAGTCGGGGGGACGATCCCTTCGAGGATCAGTTCAGCGTTGGCCGGGACAAGGAGCGAGGTCGCCCGCCCTTTGGTGAGCCGGGTCGGGGCACCGCGCACGTAGCCGGCGAAGCCGAGTTCGTCGAAATCCTCCGGCAGCGGGAAGATGGCGGAGAGCATCGTGACGGGGTCAGACCCGAGCACGACGGCGACCTCGAGCGACTGCCCCCGCTGTTCGGCCTCCCAGTGGTGGCCCCGTCCTCCTTTCATCGACTGCCAATGCATCCCGGTGGTCTGGTCGTCGAACACCTGCAGCCGGTAGAGCCCGAAGTTCCGCCGGCCGTTGGCGGGCGAGACGGTGATGGTCGGTCCCCAGGTGATGAAGGGACCGCCGTCGCGGGGCCAGGTCCAGAGGTTCGGGATCTTGGAGAGCTTGGGTGGGCCGGTGACCTCACCATACGGGCCGCCGACGATCTGCGGCCGCATATGGCGCGCGCGGAGCAACTGCGCCCGCGCATCCCAGAACGCCTTGAGCGACGGGGGATTGAGCCGCTGGGCCAGGCCGAGGAGCTCCGGACCGATCTCAGCGGGGTCGCGACCGAGGGCGAGCTCGATGCGATGGCGAGAACCGAAGAGGTTCATCACCAGGGGAAACTCCGCACCCTTGACCCGCTCAAAGAGGAGCGCGGGGCCGTCCTGCCTAATGACGCGCTGCACCAGTTCACCGATCTCGTATTGCGGATCGACCTCGACGGTGACGCGCTTGAGCTCGCCGACCGATTCGAGGTGGTCGACGAAGGAACGGAGGTCGGGCCAGGGCTTCTGGGTTGGCATCGGCGCGAAATCTAGCGGGTGTGGGGTGTGGGGTATGGGGTGTGGGGTGATACGGGTTGGAGGGAACCCTCCCGAGCGCAGCGAGGGACCTAGTTCGCGTACGCTAGGTCCCTCACTTCGTTCGGGAAGGTTCCTTTCTTGGTACAGCCCCCTCACCCCTCACCTCTAACCCCTCACCCCTTACCCCTCACGCGGTCACCCAAGTCGCGCGGTGATCCTGTTTCCCACCCCGATCCCGAGCCGGCGGGCGGCGCTGCCATCGCGGACCGCGATCTCGAGGTGCCCGCTCGAACCCCAGTAGGCGAGGAGCTCTCCTTTGTCGACATCGGCGAAGGTCCGCCGGACCGGGCCGATGACCATATCCTCCGATTCCATCACTGCGTAGGCCGGGACGAACTCGGGGGTCAACGTCGTCACGAGATTGCCGTAGCGGTCCACGTGGAGCACCTCGCCGTGGACCTTCTTCCCTTCGTAGACCGGCGTAGGCGCCGGGAGGATCACCGGGGGTTCGAGCACCGCCGCACCGACCTCGGCGAGTGAGGCGCCTGACGCCAGCCGAGCGGCCGCGGGGGCGAAGAGATCGCGGCCGTGGAAGGTGGGGTGCGCCCCTTCGGGTTCGGCCAGGGTCCAGACTTCGGCACCGGCCCCGAGCACCGGTGTGAGCACGCCGTTGTCTGGGGCGACGAAGTAGTGGCCGTCACGCCCCACCGCGACGGCGCGGCGGGTCGTCCCGACGCCGGGGTCAACGACGACGAAGTGTACCGTGCCCTGGGGGAAGTATTGCCAGGTGCGGCCGAGGAGGTAGGCCGCGGTGGCGATGTTGCCGGGCGGGACGGCGTGACTGACGTCGACCAGCGTCGCCCCCGGGGCGCCCGAAAGGAGCACGCCCTTCACCTCGGCGACGTAGGAGTCCGAGGTCCCGAAGTCTGTAAGGAGCGTGATGATCGGCATTGATTGAAGGTAAGGGGTGAGGGGTAAGCGGTGAGAGGGCCGCATCGGGACCTTCCCGAACGAAGTGAGGGACCTAGCGTGCGTACACTAGGTCCCTCGCTCTGCTCGGGAAGGTTCCCCTGTTACGCCTCACGCCTCACTCCTCACCCCTCACCCCTCACGCAGTTCAGTTGGTGAGGCTGATGGTAGCGGTCGGAGCAACGAGGTTCGCGACCTTTTCGGCGATGGCGCGGAGGGCGTTGGCGGCGGGGCTGTCGGGGACAGCGATGAGGGCGGGCATCCCCTGGTCACCCGCATCGGCGATCCCGGGCTGGAGGGGGACCTGCCCCAGGAGCGGCACGCGGAGTTCGGCGGCGAGGCGCTGGCCGCCGCCGGCGCCGAAGAGGTCGATGCGTTCGCCGTTCGGGGTGACGAAGCCGCTCATGTTCTCGACCACGCCGATGATCGGGACCTGCACCTTCTCGAACATCTTGGCGCCGCGGAGCGCGTCGCCCACGGCGACTTCCTGCGGCGTGGTGACGATGACGGCACCCGCGATCCGGGCGCCCTGCGCCAGCGAGAGTTGGGCGTCGCCGGTACCGGGCGGGAGGTCGACGACGAAGAAATCGAGTTCACCCCACTCGACGTCATTCAAGAATTGCGTCAGCACCTTCATGATGATCGGGCCGCGCCAGATGACCGGCGCATCGCGATCGACCAGCAGGCCCAGGGAGATGAGCTTGACCCCGTAGGCGGTGAGCGGCTGGATGCGGGAGTTGATGACCGGCGGCTTCTCGAACACCCCGAACATCCGCGGGATGTTGGGCCCGTAGATGTCGGCGTCCATCAACCCGACGCGGTGTCCCGCCTGCGCCAAGGCGATGGCGATGTTGGCGGCGACGGTGGACTTCCCCACCCCGCCCTTGCCCGAACTCACGGCAATGATCTTCCCCAGATGGGCCAGCGGAGCGGGACCCGTCGGCATCGGCACGCTGTCGGCTGGAGGCTGATGGCTGTGGGCTGGCACCCCGGCGGGATCGACGATCTCGATCTTGACCTCTGTGACGCCCTCGATCGCTTTGACCGCCTTCCGCGCGGCGATCACCACGGTGCCGGGATCCTGCTTGGTCAGCAGCACCGTGAAGGCGACCCTCCCCACGGCCGCATCGACCGTGAGATCCTTCACCATCCCGGTGCTCAGGATGTCATTGCCGAGTCGGGGGTTGTGGACCTTGGAGAGGGCGGCGGCGACGGCGGCGGCCAGGTCGTTCGGGGTCATATCATTCCGTGTGAAGAGCGCTATCGGCTATCGGCCATCCGTCGACGCGGATCGGAAGTCAGCATCGGCTCGGGGCAACAGATAGCTGATAGCTGACAGCCGATAGCGTCCTTCAGATCGCCTGCACCGTCCGCACTTCCGGCACCGATTCGCGGAGGCGGACCTCGATCCCCTTCTTCAGGGTGATCGAGCTGGCGGCGCAGCCGTGACAGGTGCCTCCCATGCGGAGGGTCAGGGTCCCGTCGGTGTCATCGTAGTCGATGACCTCCACGGTCCCCTTGTGGGAGGAGATGTAGGGGCGCAGGCCGTCGAGGGCCTGTTCGATGCGGGACAGCGTATCCATATGGGAGTAAAATAGGCGGGTAGGCGGTCTGGCGGGTAGGCGGGTGGCCTGATGGGCCGAGATCCCATCGGGGGAGGGGTTTGCCCTCAACTGGGAGGGACGGAGGGACGAAGCAACGGACCAATTTGTTGTGGTCTCAAGGTGGGATCCCGCCTCGAGTCCAGAAGTGCATCCTCCGTATCTTCGTCCCACCGTGCCTCCCAGTTGAGGCCAAGCCCTTCAACCGACGCGATGGGTGCTATCCCGCGAGATACGCCCTGGCCGCTTTGAGGACGGTGGCCTGGACGTCAGCCATGGCGCCCGGGAGCGACGCACCGGCCGCCCTAGCGTGGCCACCGCCATTGAATTGGGCGGCGAGCTTGGCCACGTCCACCCCCCCGATCGACCGGAAGGAGATCTTGATCCGCCCCCCCGCGATCTCGCGGAAGAGCATGCCGAGCCGCACGCCTTCGATCGACCGCGCGTACTCGACCACCCCGTCGAGATCATCGGGATCGACCCCGTGGCGCTCGAGCGATCCCGGCGGGATCGTCACCCACGCGATCCCGACCTCGTGCTCCACCACCAGAGTCTGGAGCGCCTCGGCCATCAGCCGCACCCGCCCTTCGGGGGCGCGGGAGTAGAGCTCGACGTAGATCATCTCCGGGTCGATGCCGCACTCGAGGAGGTCGGCGGCGGCGCGAAGGGTGCGCGGCTTGGTGTTGCTGAACCGGAAGCCGCCGGTGTCGGTCACGATCGCGACATAGAGCGCCTTGGCGGCGTCGGCGGTGAGCTCCCACCCGTTGGCGCGGGCGAGTTCACGGATCAACTCGCCGGTGGCCGCCGCGTCGGCATCGACGTAGCGCGGACCCGCCGGGAGGTCGCCCACCGATTGGTGGTGGTCCACGCAGGCCACCGTGACGCCGCTGTCGCGCACGGTCCCGGCCAGCATCCCGAGGCGACCCAGGTCGGCGATGTCGAGGACGATGATCAGCTCGGCGCGGCGGAGTTCCTTGACCGCTTCGGGGGTCTTGTCCAGCCCGTCGAGACCCGCGAAGAGGAACTTGTAGCGCTCGGGCGTGGGCGTCGGGTTGGTGATGCTGACGGTGACGCCGTGCGCGCGCAGCAGGAGCGCGAGGCCGACTTCGGAGCCGAGGCCGTCGCCGTCGGGATTGACGTGGGTGGTGAGGCAGACGCGGAGGCCGGGGCGGAGCTTCAGGCCTTCGACGAACGCCTTCCCGGCGGCGAGCTTCTCGGGCGACAACGAGATGGGCATGGAGTAAAGATAGTGAGGAGTGAGGGGTAAGGAGTGAGGAGGGCCTCAACGCGAAGCGAGGATCCCGAATGCCGAGATCCTCGCTCACAACTCCACTCCTCAACTCCTTACTCCTTACTCCTCACCGCTTGTTCAGCACCGAATGCTTGCGACCGTACAGGAAGTAGATCGCGAGCCCGATCGCCATCCAGACGATGAGCCGGATCCAGGTGTCCTTGGGCAGGAAGGCCATCATCCCGCCGCAGATCAGGATCCCCATCACCGGGACGAACGGGAGCCACGGCGTACGGAACGGCCGCGGCGCCTCGGGCTGCTTGTAGCGGAGCACGAGGATGCCGGCGCAGACGATCACGAAGGCCAGGAGCGTTCCGATCGACACGAGCTCACCGAGAAGCCCGATCGGGAAGAGACCGGCGATGAAGGCGGCCACCACGCCGGTGATGATCGTGGCGACGTACGGGGTGCGGAACTTCGGGTGCACCATCCCGAAGAAGGCCGGAAGGAGCCCGTCGCGCGACATCGAGTAGAAGATGCGGGGCTGGCCCATCATCATCACCAGCACCACCGAGGCGAGCCCGGCGATCGCGCCGATGTTCACCAGGTACCCGAGCCAGGCGAGGGCCGGGCCGGCCTTGGAGATGGCGACGAACACCGGGTGCGGGACGTTGAGCTCGGTGTAGTGGGCCATGCCGGTCATCACCAGGGCCATCGCGATGTAGAGCACGGTGCAGACCACCAGGGACCCGAGGATGCCGATGGGGAGGTCTTTCTGCGGGTCCTTGGCCTCCTGCGCGGCGGTGCTGACCGCGTCGAACCCGATGTAGGCGAAGAAGACCACCGCGGCACCGCGAACGACGCCGCTCAGCCCGAAGTGCCCGAACTCCCCAGTATTGGGCGGGATGAACGGATGCCAGTTGGCGGTGTCGATGTACTTGATCCCGAAGCCGATCACCAGCGCCACGATGGCGAGCTTGACGTACACGATGACGTTGTTGAACCCGGCCGACTCCCTGATGCCCACCACCAGCAGGATCGTGAGCGCCACCACCAGCAGGACCGCCGGGAGGTTCACGATGCCGTAGGTGAGCTGGAATCCCTTCGCCGCGCAGTCGGCGATGGGGACGACCATGTGGTTGGCCAGATCGACCGCGACGCCGCTGGTGGCGGGGTCGACGCAGACCTGCGAGCGGACCAGGGTGTGCGTCCCCTCGACCGAGAACGGCGCCCCCGTGAGTGCAGGGGGGAGGGTGATGTGCAGCTCCGTCATGAACGCCGTGAAGTACCCCGACCAGCCGACCGCCACAGTCGACGCCGCGAAGAGGTACTCAAGGATCAGGTCCCAGCCGATGATCCAGGCGATGAGCTCGCCCAGCGTGGCGTACCCATAGGTGTAGGCCGACCCGGCCACCGGGATCATCGACGCGAATTCCGCGTAGCAGAGCCCGGCGAAGATGCACCCCGCGCCGGCCAGCACGAACGAGAGCGCGATGCCCGGCCCGGCGAAGTTGGCGGCGGCCGTGCCGGTCAGGACGAAGATGCCGGCGCCAATGATGGCACCGATCCCCAGCAGGACCAGGTTCGATGCCGTGAGGGTGCGCTTGAGGCCCGTCCCGTCTTCGACGGGCATCAACTCGGCGAGTGTTTTCCGTCGGAACAGGGACATCACGACCCCTTGTTGGGCGTTGGAAGCTCACGTCGCAGCACGCTGTGCCTGATGCCGTACGTGAAGTAGATGACGAAACCGATGACGAGCCACACGAACAGCCGGATCCAGGTGTCCGCCGGGAGGGTGAGCATCAGGCCGACGCAGGTGAGGATCCCCATGATGGGCACGAAGGGCATCCACGGGGTGCGGAACGGCCGCTCGAGCTCGGGGCGCTTGTGCCGGAGTATCCATACGCCGGCGCAGACCAGGGCGAACGCAAGCAGGGTCCCGATGTTCACCAGCTGCCCCAGGAGCTGGAGCGGCAGCGCACCGGCGGCGATGGCCACGGCGATGCCGGTGTAGATCGACGACTTGTAGGGGGTATGGAACTTCGGGTGCACCTGCCCGGCCCACTTGCCGAGGAGCCCATCCCGCGACATCGAGTAGAACACCCGCGACTGGCCGAGGAGCATCACCAGCACCACCGACGCCAGACCCATCACCGCGCCGACGTCGACCAGGAGCCGGATGGCATAGGGGGCGCCAACCTTTTCCAGTGCGTACGAAGTGGGGGCGGCGTTGTTGAGCTCCTGGTAGGGCACCATCCCGACCAGTACCGCGGAGACCACCACGTAGAGGACCGTGCAGATGGCGAGCGACCCGAGGATGCCGAACGGCATGTCCTTCTGCGGGTCCTTCGCTTCCTGCGCCGCCGTGCTCACCGCATCGAAGCCGATGTAGGCAAAGAACACCAGCCCCGCGCCGCGCAGCACGCCCGACCAGCCGTAGGTGCCCCACTCGCCGGTGTTCGGCGCGATGAACGGGTGCCAGTTGGCGGGGGTGATGTAGAAGAGGCCCGTCACCGCCACGAGGATGACGATGAGCACCTTCACGATGACGATGACGTTGTTGAGCTTGGAAGATTCACTGATCCCGATCACCAGCACGGTGGAGATCAACGCCACGATCAGCACCGCCGGGACGTTGACCAGTGCACCCGTGAGGTTGAGCCCCGTGTGGACGCAGCCCGCGAGACCGCTGGCCACCTCGCCCGTGGTGCACCACGCGGTCGGCGAGTTGGTGAGCGTGGCCGGCAGCGTGATGTTGAAATGGGAGAGCAGCGACACGAAGTGTCCCGACCACCCCACCGCCACGGTCGACGCGCCCGCGGCGTACTCGAGCACCAGGTCCCACCCGATGATCCAGGCCACCAGCTCGCCCATCGTGGCGTAGGAGTAAGTGTAGGCGCTCCCCGCCACCGGCACCGCACTGGCCATCTCGGCGTAGCAGAGCCCGGCAAAGGCGCAGGCGATCCCGACGATGATCATCGAGAGCGGCACCGCGGGGCCGGCGTGCATCGCTGCCGCCTGACCGGTGAGGACGAAGATGCCGGCCCCGATGATGCCGCCGATGCCGATCGCGGTCAGTCCGCCGCGCCCCAGCGTGCGCTGGAGCCCACCGGCCGAATCGGCCTCGGCGCGCAGCGCCGTGATGGACTTGGTAGCCCAGAGACTCATGGATCCTCCCCGAAGGGAAGTTTGGGGAAACAACGTGAGCGGTGAGCGGTAAGCGGTGAGCGGGCCGGGTGAGGCCATGCTCCGTCCTGCGACGCCACGGGAGGACCGTCCCGGTCCAGGTGGCACTCCGGCACTACGGGCGGTGAGGGGGGCCGTTTCAGGCGGGAGGCGGACCACTGGGGCCCGCTCACCGCTTACCGCTCACCGGCGATCAAGCTGAATAGTTCGGCGCTTCCCGGGTGATGGTCACATCGTGGGGATGGCTCTCGCGGAGCCCGGCCCCGGTGATCTGCACGAACTCGACCTCCTTGCGGAGGGCGTCGATGTCGCTGACGCCGCAGTACCCCATTCCGCTCCGGAGGCCGCCGACGAGCTGGAAGAGCACGTCACCCACCGGCCCCTTGTAGGGGACCCGTCCCTCGATCCCTTCGGGGACGAACTTGGAGGGGGCCATCTCCCCTTCCTGGAAGTAGCGGTCGGCCGAGCCGTCCTGCATCGCGGAGAGCGAACCCATCCCGCGGATCATCTTGAAGCGGCGCCCTTCGGCCAGGATCGACTCACCGGGGCTCTCCTCGGTGCCGGCCACCATCGCGCCCATCATCACGCTGGAGGCGCCGGCGGCCAGGGCCTTCACCGCGTCGCCCGAATACTTGACCCCGCCGTCGGCGATGATCGGGATATCCCCCGCCCCGCGCACCGCTTCGAAGATGGCGGTGATCTGCGGCATCCCGATGCCGGTGACGACGCGGGTGGTGCAGATGGAGCCGGGACCTACCCCGACCTTGATCCCGTCCACACCCCGCTTCATGAGCTCTTTCGCTCCCTCGGCGGTGGCCACATTGCCGGCCACGAGCTGGGCGTCGGGATAGGCCTGGCGCAGGGTGTCGAGGGTCTGGAGCACCCCCTCACTGTGGCCGTGGGCGCTGTCGATGACGAGGACGTCGGCCCCGGCGTCGAGGAGCACACGGGCCCGCTCGATCGCCGCCTTGGTCCCACCCACCGCCGCCGCCACGCGAAGCCGGCCGTGCTGGTCCTTGTTGGCGTTGGGGTGCTCGCGGCGCTTGAAGATGTCCTTGACCGTGATGAGCCCCTTGAGGACACCCTGGGCATCGACTACGGGGAGCTTCTCGATCCGGTGCCGGGCGAGGATCCGCTCCGCCTCATCGAGGTCGGTGCCGACCGGGGCGGTGACGAGCCCCTCCTTGGTCATCGCGTCGCGGATCGACTGGTCCAGGTTCCGCTCGAACTGCAGGTCGCGGTTGGTGACGATGCCGATGAGCTTCCCCTGCCCGTCCACGATCGGCACGCCGGAGATCTTGAAGCGCGCCATCAACTGCGCCGCTTCGCGGAGCGGGCGGTCGGCGCCCATCGTGATGGGGTTGAGGATCATCCCGCTCTCGGAGCGCTTGACCCGGTCCACTTCGGCCGCCTGCCGCTCGACCGTCATGTTCTTGTGGATCACGCCGATCCCGCCCCACCGCGCCATCGCGATGGCCATCTCCGCTTCCGTGACGGTGTCCATCGCGGCGGAGACGAACGGGATGTTGAGGGGGATCTTCCGGGTCAGGCGGCTGGCGGTACTGACATCACGCGGATGGACGCTCGAGTGCCGCGGTACGAGGAGGACGTCGTCGAAGGTCAGGGCGAGGCCCGGGCGGACGCGACTGGTCATGCGGACTCGAGGGGATGGTATGGAACAGCCCGCCGCAGGCACCGATCAGGGGCGCAGGGCAGGCCGGAACAAGTCTGGGGAGCCATCCACAAGTCTAGCCGGGGGACCCACCTCCCTCAAGCGGCTTCCGCGCTATCGGGAAATGTTCGGTCGAACGCCGGGCCTGGAGAAAGGGGCCTGGGGAGTCAAGCGAAAACCCCGACGCCGTGCTCTGAGCGTCGGGGCTTCGTAGCACCTCCCCAGGCCCCAGGCACTAGGCCCCTGCGGTCGCCTTCCCCTTCCACCAGAGATAGACAGGGACGCCCAGCAGCACGATCGCGAGGCCGGCGCCGGCAGTGAGCGGCTTGGCCCAGAGCAGGGTGAGCATCACGCCCACCAGCGCCACCATGTAGAGCCCCGGGACGAGCGGATAGCCGAACGCCTTCACGGGCCGCGGCAGGTCGGGGCGCAGGCGCCGCAAGCGGAAGAGCGCCACCATCGTCAGGAAATAGAAGATCAGCGCCGCGATGATGACGAAGTCGAGCAGCTGATTGTACGTCCCCGTCAGGCACAGGATGCTGGTCCAGAGCGCCTGGGCCCAGAGCCCGCCGGCAGGGGTGTGATGAACCGGATGCAGCTCCCCCGCCTTCCGGAAGAAGAGCTTGTCCTGCGCCATCGCCCAGGTGAGCCGCGGGCCGGCCAGGATGAGCCCTGCATTACAGCCGAAGGTCGAGATCACGATGAGCCCCGCCATCACCAACGCACCGCCGCTCCCGAGCATCACCTCCGCCGCCGCCGCGCCGATCCGGTCCTGGGTGGCGTGCTGGATCCCGCGCGCCACCGCATCGGCGCCGTTCGGGTCGCCCTGGAACGGCAGGAGGTTGAGATACGCGACGTTGGCCAGGATGTAGAGCAACGTCACCAGCCCGGTCCCCATCGCGAGCGCGCGCGGCAGGTTCCTGGTCGGGTCGCGCACCTCGGCGGCGGCAAAGGTCACGTTGTTCCAGGCGTCGCTCGAGAAGAGCGACCCCACCATCGCCGCCCCCGCGGCGACGAGCACCGCGCTGGTCCAAGGGGTGGTGCCCCAGAAGTTCGCGAAGTTCATCGCCGCGATGTCGGCGCGGCGGAAGATCGTGAGCCCGAGAAAGATCAGGCCGATCAGCGCCACGGTCTTGATGACCGTGAGGAAGGTCTGCAGCCCCGCGCCCTGCTTCACGCCACGCACGTTCACCCAGGTGAGGAAGACCACGCTCAGGATCCCGACGAGCCGCTGGGGTGAGAGCCCGAGCGCCACAGGGTCCTGATGCAGCGCGGCCGGCAGACTCACGGTGCCGAGGTTCAGGAAGAGATGGTCGGTGAGGCCGGGGAAGAAGACGCCGAGGTAGCGGGCGAACGCCACCGCGACGGCGGCGATGGTGCCGGCCTGGATGACGTTGAAGAGGGTCCACCCATAGAGGAACCCCGCCCAGGGCGCGATCCCTTCGCGCAGGAAGACATACTGCCCGCCCGCCTTCGGCATCATCCCCGCGAGCTCGGCATACGAGAGCGCCCCGGCGAGGGTCATGAAGCCAGTGATGACCCAGACCAGCATCAGGCCGCCGGGCCCCCACCCATCCATCTGGCGCCCGATGTCGGCGGAGACGATGAAGATCCCGCTGCCGATCATCGAGCCGACGACGAGGCTGATGGCCTGCAGCGGCCCGATCCCCGTTACGAATTCGGCGCTCTTGGCGTCGCTCATTGGCACGTTCTCAAGGTGTTGAGTGTTGGGTATTGGGTGGTGCGGGGCCGCATCGAGGTGGATGTGGTCGACACTCAACACCCAGCGCTCAACACGCGGTCAAGATCCGGCTGGTTTCGACTCCGGGGGCTTCGGTCCAGGCTTGCTGCTCACCCCCGCGGCCTTGGCGGCCTCATCCACCACCGCCTCGCCGGCCGCGACGATCCCCTTCACGATCTTCTGCGCCGAGTCCATCGCGCCGACGGTCTTTCCGATCGTCTCGGCGCTGAACTTTCCGGCCCGCATCGCGTCCTCGGCCTTCTCCTTGAGCGTGGCGAAGATGTTCGACGGGGCCGCGCGGGTGGCGTACTTGCTCTCCAGGAACTCGATGTAATCGAGGAGCTGGTAGCCGCGCTCGTCGGGTAGCGCTTCGAGCTTGCGGAGGATGCGGTCCTTGAGCTGGTCGTGCATCTCACTCTCCTGGTGAGCGGTGAGCAGTGAGCGGGCCACACGGTCGAGATCCCTCCTGGAGGGCCCGCTCACCGCTTACCGCTCACTGTTCGCCGATCAACTCCACCACAGGGGTAGGAAGGTACTTGCTCGACGGCGCGCGGATCCGCACCCGGGCGGTGATCTCCCGGAGCGGGGGCGCGTCGCGATAGCGCTGGGCCTGCTCGGGCGTGACGAGCACGTAGACGAAGCCGCTCTCGGGCAACGGCCCCCGCGTGAGGAGGTAGGGCTTCCCTTCCGGCAACTCGGGCCGGAGCGCGTCGGCCACCTGGACCGCCACCACCTGCAGTTGCCACTGCACCACCTGTCCGATCCATCGCGCCGGCTCGGCCCGCACCTCTGCGGCGGTGACACCGACGGTGGCCCCGGCGTCCGCGGTCTCGAGCACGGTGTCGGGCACCCAGGCGTCGACCCGGACTCGGGTCCATCCGTTAGCACGGGTCACCACCCGGACATCGGCGCCGGGGGCGAGGGTGCCGACCGCGGATCCCCCCGGCGCATTGGTGAGGACGGCACCGCGCGGCGCCACGGCCCGGCTCCCATCCCCGAACCCCGACGAGGCAGCACGCGGCGTGGTGTCACGCGGGGGCGGGGGCGTGTTCTGCGTCGCGGTGCTGGCCGACGCCGCTGGGAGTTCGGCCGCGAGGCGCGCCACCCACGCCTGCCGGCGCACGTGGGCCCATCCCGACTTGGTCTCCAGCCGCTGCACCAGCGCACCGCCACTCAACCGGCCGAGGAGGCGGGCATCGGGACGGGCATCGGCGCGGAGGTTCTGTCCCTGCCCATCATTCACGATGGCGTTGAACCCGTCGCGTGTGGTGGCGCCGAGCGAGCGGGCGTAGATCCAGCCGTCGATCGTGACTTCGACCGCCTTGCGGTCCACCCGGCCCTGGGTGAGCTCGAGCCCCCGCTCGACACGGCCGAGGATCGGCCCCTCGGGAGTCTTGAGGAGGGGGGTCTGTGCGGTGATGCGGACCCGCTGCTGGGCGTTGGCCGGGCGCGCCCCGGCGAGCCAGAGAACGCCGAGGAAGAGCGCGTACGCGATTGGCAGGGGGTGCCGGGCGGGACTAGATTGCGGCGCTTTCGTCACTTGGGCGATAGTAGGGGGCCGGGAGGGTCATGTCAAAGGTAACGAGGGCGAAGCGCCCCGTGGTCTTGATCGTACTCGACGGGTGGGGCTATCGCGCGGAACGCGAGGGCAACGCCATCGCCTTGGCGAACGTCCCGACCTGGGATCGCCTTTGGGCCCGCCAACCGAAGACACTGCTCGAGGCGAGCGGCCTCCGGGTCGGGCTCCCCGAGGGCCAGATGGGGAACAGCGAGGTGGGCCACCTCAACCTCGGCGCCGGCCGGGTGGTGCCCCAGGACCTGGTGCGGATCTCGCAGAGCATCGTTTCCGGCGACTTCTACGATCTCAAGCCCCTCATCGCCCTCGCCGACCACGTCCGAAAGACCGGCGGTACGCTCCACTTCATCGGCCTGCTCGGGAACGGTGGCGTCCATGCCATCGACAGCCACCTCCTCGGCTGCCTCGACTTCGCCGAGCGTCAGGAGCTCCCGCGGATCGCGGTGCATGGCTTCCTCGACGGCCGTGACTCCCTTCCCACCTCGGGTGCCGGGTTCGTGCGCACGCTGCTGGAGGAGATGAAGGCCCGCACCGGCGGGCGGGCGGTGCTCAGCACCCTCACCGGCCGCTATTTCGGAATGGACCGGGACAAGCGGTGGGAACGGACCAAGCTGGCGTACGACGCGCTCACGCGCGGCGCCGGCCACCGGGTGGACGACGCGGTGCGGGCCATCGAGGAGTGCTACGCGCGGAAGGAGACCGACGAGTTCATCAAGCCGCTGGTACTGCGGACACGGGACGGGACGATGCCCCCGCTCCTTAAGAACGGCGACGCGGTCTTCTTCTTCAACTATCGGTCGGACCGGATGCGCCAGATCGGCGCGGCGCTCTGCACGCCGGGGTTCAGCGGGTTCGACGTCACCGGCGGGCCGAAGCTCACCGCCGCCACGATGACGCACTACGACGCGACGCTGCTGCTCCCCGCGGCGTTCCCCCCCCTCTCGATGGCGAACATCGTCGGGGAGTGGCTTTCCAAGACCGGGTGCACCCAGTTCCGCACCGCCGAGACGGAGAAGTACCCCCACGTCTCGTATTTCTTCAACGGGGGGATCGAGACCCCGTTCACCGGGGAGGAGCGGCAGCTCGTCCCGTCGCAGAAGGTGGCGACGTACGACCTCGCCCCCGAGATGAGCGCCGCCGGGATCACCGACACGTTGTGCGGCGCACTCGAGCGGCGGGAGCACGACTTCCTGCTCTGCAACTACGCCAATGCTGACATGGTGGGCCACACCGGGGTGGTCCCCGCCATCCTGAAGGCGGTGGAAACGGTGGACCGCGCGCTGGCGCGGGTGCTGGTGACCGCCGAGAAGAACGGTGCGACGGTGCTCATCACGGCCGACCACGGCAATTGTGAGATGATGATCGACCCGGTGTCGGGTGGACCCCACACCACGCACACGACCAACCCTGTCCCGTTCGTCCTGGTGGGCGACGGGACGCCGACCTTCCGTGCCGACGGCGCCCTCTGCGACGTCGGCCCCACGATCCTGGGCCTCCTCGGCCTCGAGCAGCCGCCGGAAATGACCGGCCGCGACCTGAGACATCCCTGATGAACCGCAACCGCACCCTCGCTCTCGCCCTCACCCTTGGCATCGGCCTGGCCCACTTGCCCACCGGCCCACTGGCCGCCCAGGTCGGCGCCGACCCGAGCCACTCCCCGTATCACGACATCCGGCGCGGCAACGGCTGGACGGTGTCGCTGGGCCACCTGTATGGCGACGGCGGACCTCTGCGCCTGAGCCCGAACAGCGGGCAGACCTTCAGCGCCCGCTATGACATCCGGCTCTCCGGGCTGCTGCAGGGGTTCGCGGAGCTGGGATACCTCAAGGGAGAGCGGATGCTGCTGAATCCGGACGACAGCGTGGTCCACCGGTACAGCGGTCCGGTCGACGCGCCGGTCTGGACGCCGCAGATCGGCCTCCAGATCAACCTCTCCGGAGCGAAGACCTGGCACGGCGTCGCCCCCTTCGTCGCCTTCGGACTCGGCGCTGCGGTCGGCGAAAAGACGGCACAGGACACCACCCAGTATCAGTTCGGCACCAAGCTCCTCTTCAAGCCCTCGATGGGAGTGCGGTATTATCTCGGTGAGCGGATCCACGTGCGGCTCGAAGGCTCGGTGTACTATTGGAAGCTGAAGTACCCCGCAGACTGGCTGAACCCGCCGGCGGACGAGCCGACCGCCGCCGCGCCGATCACGACCACGAAAGGGCTCGCGGACTGGGTCCACACCCCCGGGCTCCGGCTCGGGATCGGAGTGGCGTTCTGAACGAAGGGGCGGCCGGCCGGAAGGGGCGCCTCGCGGCGGATGCCGCCGTGGAGGAGGTCCCCGTGTGGCTCGAGGTCAATGGCCGCCCCACGGTGACGTGGATGTGCACCCCCGAACTCCTGGAAGAGCTCGCGGTGGGTTGGCTGCACGGGGAGGGGTACATCGCCACCGTGGGCGACGTCCATCTTCGGCCCTGCGCGACCGACCTCGGCTTCTGGGCCGAGATCTCCGCGGAACGGGCGGCAGCGGTGGCAGCCGAGGGGCGGCGTCCGGTGCTGGCCTCCGGGTGCGGCGCGGTGGCCACCTTCCTGGCCGACCCCGCGACGATCGACGTGCGTCCCGCCCGCGGGCCGGCGCCAGGTGGCGAGGTGCTACGGGCCCTGTTGAAGGAGCTCTTCGCGCGGGGGGAGCGGTACAAGGACACCGGCGGGATCCACGCGGCAGCGCTGACCGACGGCACGTCGCTCCGGTGGCACGCGGAGGATATCGGTCGCCACAACGCGGTGGACAAGGTCATCGGCGCCGCGTTGCTGGAACGACAGACGGTGGCGGGGCTCGGCCTTCTGGTGACCGGACGCATCTCGGCCGAGCTGGCGTTCAAGGGGGCGCGGGCGTCGCTCGACTGGATCGCGACCCCGTCGGTACCGTCGACCCTGGCCGTCGAGATCGCGCGCCGGAGCGGGATGCGGTTGATCGGACGGGCGGCGAGCGCACACCCCGCTGTGCACGGTGCGGAGGGATGAGCGTCTCTCCGGGAGTCGCCGCCATCCTGCGGAGCGCACGGCGGATCGCCGTGGTCGGGTTGAGCGCCGATCCCTTCCGCCCCAGTCATTCGGTGGCGGGCGAACTGCAGGAGGCCGGGTACGAGATCATCGGCGTGCACCCGGGGGGTGGGATGGTGCTCGGAGTCCGCCGCTATCCGGACCTGATCGCGGCGGCCGAGGCAGGACCGATCGAGATCGTCGACATCTTCCGTCGGTCGGAGGCGGTGCCGGAGCTCCTCCCCGCCCTCCTCGCGGTCCGACCGAAGCTCGTCTGGATGCAGTTGGGCGTGGCACACGCGCCCACGGCCCAGGCGCTCGAAGCGGCGGGTATCGCCGTGGTCCAGGACCTCTGCATCGCCGTCGAACATCGCGCCCTCGTCCCCGGAAGCTGATGCGCCGCTCGCTCCTGATCTTCCTGACCTCCACCCTGACCCTCGCCGGGTCGGCGGTCGCGCAGCGGCGCTCGGACCAGGCGCGGCTCTCGTTCGGGCTCGGCTTCGGCTACAACGGCCAGTCCACCATGTGGAAGATCGACGGCCAGGAGCTGCTCGATAATTTTTCGCGCGACACCGTCACCGTCACCCGCAACGTCCGCTCGACCATCGGGATCGCGTTCGTCGGGGTGTACTACCCGAATGACCACTGGGGGATCAGCGGCGAGGCGCACCTGATCGGCCTGGGATTCGTCGACGGCTGCACCCTCCGGAGCAATTCCGGCTCGCTCCGGAACCAGGAGGTCTGCAGTACCCTCCAGGGGCAGGAGTCGCCCGGCACCACCGTGGCCGCGACCGTCGGCGGGATCTACCGTCCCTTCCCATGGACCGAGTTCCAGCCGTACCTCCGGCTCAATGCCGGGCTCCTCGTCAGCCAGCAGAGCGCGATCCGGATGCGAGCCACCATTTTCGGCGACAGCGGCCAGCTGGTGGACTACTACGTGTTCGAGGATCCGCACCCCGCCTCCGTCTCCCCGACGATGGCGATCGGGGGCGGGATGACCGCCTTCGTCGGCCGCGCCTACCAGATCCGGTTCGAGATGAAGGACAACATCGTGAGCCTCGAGCACGTGACCAGCACGGTCCCCCCCGCTCTGCTCGCGACGCCGACGAGCGAGCGGAAGCTCCACCACGTCTTCAGCCTGACGATCGGGTTGGAAGTGGTGCTGGAGAAGAAGCGGGGGCGGCGGTACTAGCGCTGGGGCGCTGCGGCGCCGAGGCGGTGGTAGCTTTGGAAATGAGCCCACACCGCCCCCGCGCCCGAGCGCCCCAGCGCCCCAGCGGCGTGATCCTCGCCGGCGGTGGCGCCACGCGATTCGGGGGGCGGCCGAAGGGACTCGAGGTCGTCGGGGGGAAGCGGATACTGGATCGGGTGGTCGACGCCTTCGTCGACGCCTTCGGCACGCCCCCCATCCTTATCGCCAACGATCCGGCGGCCTCGACCTGGCGTCCCGATCTGGATCTCCACCCTGATCTTCGCCTGGGCGAAGGGGCGCTGGGCGGGATCCTCTCCGCGGTCCACGTGGGGGCGGGCGCGCCGGTGGTGGTGGCCGCCTGGGACATGCCATTCATCCCGGCGGAGCTCCTCCGCGAGCTCGCGGCCGGGCTCGACCAGCACGACGCGGTCCTCCCGGCCAGTGACGGGCGGCGGGGTGTCGAGCCGCTCCTGGCCGCGTACGGCCCCGCCTGCGAGGGGCCGATCCTCCGGGCCCTCGACCGGGGCGACCGCCGGGCCATCGCCTTCCACGATGCGGTGCGGGTCGGTATCCTCCCACTCGAGCGGGTCCGGACCTTCGGCGACCCCGCCCTGATCTTTCTGAACGTCAATACGTCGAACGAACTCGCACAGGCGGAGGCGGTGTGGCTGGCACGCGGATCATCACCATCATAGGCCGGAAGGACGCCGGCAAGACCACGCTCGCCGTGGCGCTCTCGGCCGAATTCGCGCGGCGGAAGCGCCGAGTGATGGTCATCAAGCACGCGACCCACGCCGCGCAAATGGATCAGCCCGGCACCGACAGCTACAAGCACTTCCACGAGGGAAAGGCCGAGCGAGTGGTGCTCGCCTGCCCCGAGCAGCGCTACATCCTGGAGCGGAGCAAGGACGACCTCGACCCGATCGCGCTCGCCAAGCGCTACCTCGATGGCGCGGACATCGTCCTGGTCGAGGGCTTCAAGTCGGCCCCCCTCCCCAAGGTCGAGATCTGGCGGAAGGAGGTCGGTGCCGGCCCGCTCGTGAACGATGCGGGCGCCGAAGTGGACCAGTGGGTGGCGCTGCTCTGTGACGACAAGAAGGTGAAGGCCCCCTGCCGCACGCTCTACACCCAGGACACGATGTGGATGAACATCCTCGTCGAGCTGATCTGGGATCACGCCAAGGTGGTCACGACCTGATGGAGCAGTCGCTCACGGCGCGCGATGCGGCGCTCAGGATCCTGGCCGAGGCTCGGCGCCAGCCGGCGCTCCGGATCCCGCTCGACGATGCCCTCGGCCACGTGCTGGCGCACGACGTCACCAGCCCGCTCGACATCCCGGCCCACACCAACAGTGCGATGGACGGCTACGCCTGCCGCGCCGCAGATGTGCGGGGGGCGAGCGCCGAGCATCCGGTGCGGCTCAGGGTGGTCGAGCAGCTCCCGGCGGGAGCGTTCCCGACCCGCACGCTCGGGCGGGGTGAATGCGCTCGCATCTTCACCGGGGCCGCACTCCCGGCGGGTGCAGACGGCGTGATCCGGCAGGAGGACACCGACCTCGGCGTCGAGGTCGTGCAGATCATAAAGGAGCGGGATGCGGGCGCGAATTTCCGCCGTGCGGGGGAGGACCTGAAGCGGGGGGCGCTTGCGCTCCCGGCCGGCTCCCTGCTCGGACCGGCCGAACTCGGCGTACTCGCCTCGCTCGCGGTCGCGGCACCGATGGTGGTGCGGCGTCCGAGGGTGGGGATCCTGGGGAGCGGGGACGAGATCGTGGATGTGGACAGCCCCGAGGAGATCCTGAGCGGGCGGAAGGTGGCGAGCAGCAATACCCATACCCTCATGGCGCTGGTGAAGCTCGCCGGAGGTGAGCCGGTGAACCTCGGCATCGCGCAGGACACCGCGGCGAGCGTGCGCGAGCATTTCGAGCGGGCGGGCGACTGCGACCTGCTGGTGACGAGCGCGGGGATCAGCGTGGGGGAGCACGACTTCGTGAAGCCGGTGCTCGAGGAGATGGGGGCGGAGATCAGGTTCTGGAAGCTCCGGATGCGGCCGGGGGCACCGGTGGGGTTCGGGGTGCTGCGCGGGATCCCGTGGGTCGGGTTGCCGGGGAACCCGGTGAGCGCGATGGTGACCTTTGAACTTTTCGTCCGGCCGGCGATCCGGAAGATGGTGGGCCACGCGCTGCCGTTCCGCCGGAGCGTCCCGGTGCGCGTGGCGGAAAAGATCACGCTGGGGCCGAAGCTGCAGCATTTCCTGCGCGGCGTGGTGACCGAGGGGCCGAACGGCACCGAGGCCCGGCTCACCGGGCCGCAGGGGTCGGGGATCCTGACCTCGATGGTGCAGGCCAACGCGCTGCTGGTGATCCCGGAAGGGCAGCATGAGACACCGGCGGGGAACGTGGTGCAGGCGTTGCCGTTGCACCTGCCGCTGCACCAGAAGGAGCCGGGATTCTGACATCCCAATGGGTGGAAAGGCTTGGCCTCAACTGGGAGGCACGAAGTGACGGAGTGGCGAAGATACAATTGTGGGTGCAGGGCCAGATCTTGCACTTGCGACCACAAGGTCATTGTCCCTGCCACCGTTCCTTCGTGCTTCCCAGTTGAGCCCAAGCAGCTGCCGAACGTGATGGGGGCTGACCAGGCAGATCACCGAAGACATATCTCACGAGGTTAGATGCGTCACCATCCGCTGGAGATCTGGATCGGGTTCAGCACCGTCATCGCGGTGCTCCTGATCCTCGACCTGTTCGTCCTGAACCGGCGCGCCCACGTCCCTTCCCTCAAGGAATCGATGTGGTGGACCGGCGGGTTGATGACGCTCGCGGGGCTCTTCGGGATCTTCCTGTTCATCCGCGAGGGGACCGGGGCGATGCTGGAGTACTACACCGGTTACCTGCTGGAGCTCTCGCTCAGCGTCGACAACCTCTTCGTCTTCATTCTGTTGTTCCAGTACTTCGCCGTGCCCCCGGCGCTCCGCACCAAGGTGTTGCACTGGGGGATCATCGGGGCGATCGTGATGCGTGCGATCATGATCGTGGCCGGCTCCGTGCTGCTGCAGCGGTTCGAATGGATCATCTATCTCTTCGGCGCGATCCTCGTCTGGACCGGGGCGCGGATGTTCCGGAGCGTGGAAGCGGAGGTCCACCCGGAGCACAACCCGCTCCTCAAATTGCTCCGTCGCGTCATGCCGGTCACCGAGGGGTACGAAGAGGACAAGTTCGTGCTCCGCACCGTGACGGGCCGGCTGATGGCCACCCCGCTCCTCGTGGTGCTGCTGATGGTGGAGTGGACCGACCTGGTCTTCGCCATCGACTCGATCCCGGCGGTGTACGGCATCACCCGCGACCCGTTCATCGTCTATAGCTCCAACATCTTCGCCATCCTGGGACTCCGGGCCCTCTTCTTCCTGCTGGCGGGGGTGATGGACAAGTTCACCTACCTGAAGCCGGGGGTGGCGCTCATCCTGATCTTCGTCGGCATCAAGATGATCGCGAGCGGGTGGGTGCACCCGCCCACCTGGGCCTCACTGGTGGTGATCGCCGCGATCCTCCTCGGCGCGATCCTCCTCTCTGTCTGGCTACCGCCGAAACAGGTGAAGAGGCCGTAACTGCGCACCACGAAGGCACGAAGGTCACGAACAATTCACGAAGAACATCATTGGTGATCCCCGGGCGACACCTTTCCCTGGGGGACACCAATTCATCCTTCGGGGATCTCCGTGCCCTTCGTGCCTTCGTGGTGCGCAGTTGAAGATGCCTGTATAGGTTGAAGCCATGACACCCAAGCGCCCCCTTCTCGAGTCCCTCGGCCTCCACCGCCCTGAGCTCCGCGCCTGGGCGATGTACGACTGGGCCGCCTCCGCGATGCAGGCCGTGGTGATGACCGCGGTCTTCCCCATCTTCTACACCAGCATCGCCGCCTCCGCGGGCCACGCCGGCTCCGCGGCCACCAAGGCGTGGGCCAACCTCAACACCTGGACGCTGGTCGCCATCGCGATCGCCTCCCCCCTCCTCGGCGCCATCGCCGACCGGGCCCCGGTGAAGAAGCTGGGGCTCGCGGTGTTCATGATCATCGGCGTGGGCGGCACGGCGGCGATGTACTTCGTGCACGAGGGGCAGCTCACGCTCGCCTCGACGACGTTCGTCCTCTCCCTGGTCGGCGCCACCTGCAGCTTCGTCTTCTACGAGGCGATGCTCCCCCATCTCGCCTCGCCCGAGGAAGTGGACCGGGTGTCGAGCGCCGGCTACGCCCTCGGCTATTTGGGCGGCGGGCTGCTGCTCGCGTTCAACGTGGTGCTGATCCTCAAGCCCGCACTGTTCGGCCTCCCGTCCGGCGAGGGCCTCACCTTCGATCAGAAGACCCTCCCCACCCGCATCGGGTTCCTCGCCGTGGCGGCGTGGTGGCTCTTCTTCTCGATCTTCACCCTCCGCGGGGTCCCCGAGGTGCCGGTGAAGGATCGGGGGGAGAAGGGGCTCAAGATCCTGCGCGGGGCGTTCCGGGAGCTCGCAGCAACCTATCGCGCGCTCCGCTCCCACCCGCAGGCCTTCCTGATGCTGGGAGCGTTCCTGATCTACAACGACGGGATCTCGACCATCATCCGGATGGCCACCGCCTACGGCGCCGAGATCGGCCTCGGTCCCGCCGACATGATCCCCGCGATCCTGCTGGTACAGTTCGTCGGGATCCCCTTCGCCTTCGCCTTCGGCTGGCTGGCGGACAAGATCGGCGCCAAGCGCGCCATCCTCCTCGGCCTCGCCGCCTACGGCGTGATCTCCTTCCTCGGTTACCGGATGAGCACCGCGCGCGACTTCCTGGTGCTCGCGGTGCTGGTCGGGATGGTCCAGGGCGGCACCCAGGCGCTCTCGCGCTCGCTGTTCGCCAACCTGATCCCCACCGAGCGGTCGGGGGAGTTCTTCGGGCTCTGGAGCGTGTTCGAGAAGTTCGCCGGGATCCTCGGCCCGTGGGCCTTCTCGATCGCCATCGGCATCACCGGCTCGAGCCGCACCGCGATCCTGGCGGTGATCCTCTTCTTCATCGTCGGCGGCGGGATGCTGATGCTGGTGGACGTGCAGAAGGGGCGGGCGGCGGTCGGCAGGGCCTAGGGCCACGGGCCTGGGGACGACAAGGGACCCTTCGGTCCGGATGCACAGGATCGAAGGGTCATCTGCTTTCCCCAGGCCCTAGGTCCCAGGCCCCTCGTCAGGCCCCTTCCGGCTTCTCCATCCCCTTCGTGACGACCTTGAGTTCCTGGCTCGCCCGGAGCCCCGAGTGGTCGTGCGGGCCCACCACCCGGTTGCGCCCCGCCTGCTTCGCCGCGAAGAGGCGGGCGTCGGCGCGGGCGATCAGGGCGTCGACCTCTTCTCCGTCGTCGGGGAGTGAGGCGATGCCGGCGCTGAAGGTGAGCACCCCGCGGAGCGTGCGACGCGGGAGCTCGAGCGTCAGCTCGGCCACGATCTCGCGGATCTGCTCGAGCTTCCGGACCGCACCGTCGGCCCCGGTCTCGGGCATGATGATGACGATCTCTTCACCGCCGTAGCGCGCGATGACGTCGGTGAGGCGGAGGTTCTCCTTGAGCGTACGCGAGATGGCCTGCAGTGCGATGTCGCCGGCGCTGTGGCCGTACGTGTCGTTGAAATGCTTGAACCGGTCGACGTCCACCATCCCGATCGCGAGCGGATGGTGGTGCCGACGCGCGCGGATCACCTCTTCGCGCACCCGCTCGTTGAAATAGCCGCGATTGTGCAGCCCGGTCAGGAAATCGCTGGTGGACAGCTTGTGCAACTGCTGGGCCCGATAGACGATCACCGCGGTGAGGAGGGAGAACCCGATCAGGATCAGGGCCCGCGCGATCTGTGAATGCCAGCTGAACGGGCCATAGGCCAGCATCCCGGCCTGCGGGGTGTTCAGGTCCCAGTGATTCGCCGCGTAGCTCACCACGCCCAGGTATTCGAGCAGGGCGAGGGTACCCGACCAGACACAGATCCGGGGCTCGTACCGCAGACAGGTGGCCGCGAGCGCGAGGAAATAGGCGTCGTAGACGACCTTGCTGTTGACGGCGAGCTCGGGCTGGCCGGCCACCAGGAAGGCGACCAGCCCCAGCGAGACCACCGACACGTCGAGCGAGCTGGTGACGATGCCGAGCCAGGGACGATAGAACCCTTTGGCGATCAGCCCATACAGCCCCAGCGCCCCGGCGAGGCCGACGACCGCGAACACTGCCCACCCCAGACTCTCCCCCGGGGTCTTCCGGGTGAGGAGGTCGAACATCGCGATCGCGGCCACCAGCATGGCGACCAGGATCCGGATGCGGCCAGAGAGCCTTTCGCCCTCGGCGCTCGCATCCAGCAGCACGACGTCGGGCTCGGCCCAGAGCCAAGCCAACCGTGACGGCAGAGTGTCGGCGCCCGGGGCGCCGGCAAGATTCGTCATCAGCCTCAGGGGGATATGAGGGAACCCCGGAACGCTGGTGGATCGGGCGTCCGAGGTGGCTGAATCTGCAAGACTTCATTGCGAGGCGCAATGCCTCGGGCCGTTCAATTACCGACTAAAGTCGGTAGCTACATCAGGCGATATTTCGGTCCAGAACCACCTTCGCGCGGCGTCCAGCGGGGCCCGACCACGTCCGTCGCCTTGCAATCGACGCAATTCGGGGCATTCACCCGGAGGGTGTCCCCCTCCCTCTCGTACACCCCCGCCGGGCAGAGGGCCGCGTAGAATTCCGCCACCTCCCCGCTCACATCCTTCCCGACGGTCAGGTGCTGCGGGATGGTATCGCGCGTGGCGTTCCCCGACTTGAAGACCGCGTCGAGCTTGCCGAAGGTGAGGACATTGTCGGGCACGAATGCGGCCGCCGGTGGACCGGCGGCCCTAAGCGTACGCGGTGCCTCGGCATCGGCGTGCATCGCGATCTTGCCGCCCGGGAACCGCCCACCGGTCACGGTCATCAAGCCCGCCTTCGCGGCGCCGACGAAGAAGCCGCTCTTGAACGCCAGCCGCATGTTCCGGGTCGCGTACATATCGGTCTTGATGAAGCTCCCGTCCACCATCGTGTCGTACGCCGCGAGGGCCTTGGCCGAGGTGTCCCCCGCCTTGAGCGCGGCGAAGATCGCCCGCGCGGCGAAGATCCCCGACTGCATCGCGTAGTGGATCCCCTTGAGCGACGGGACGTCCACGTACCCGACGGTGTCTCCCACCATCACGAGTCCGTCCCCCGAGCGTCGCTTCGGGAGGGCGTACCATCCGCCTTCGGGGATGGTCTTGGCTCCCCACTCGAGCAGCGTCCCGCCCTCGAGGATCTCGCGTACCATCGGGTGGAGCTTGAGCTTCTGGAGCAGGACGTGAACATCGAGCCGCGCGTCCGAGTCGTCGAGCCCCGCCACGACCCCGATGGCGACCTTGTCCTTCCCCTGCGGATACAGGAACGTCCCACCGAAGCAATCGAGAGGGAGCGGATAGCCCAGCGTGTGGATGACGCGGTCGAGCGGCCGCTTGACCTGCCAGACCTCCTTCACCCCCAGCGCGAAGATCTGGGGATTCTCGCTCGTCACTCCCTGCCACTCGCGCCACGCCTGGCCGAGGGGGCCGCGGGTCCCTTCCGCGAGGACGGTGACCTTGGCCGTGACGTCGGTCGGCGCCTGATAGTCGCCCCGGTGCGTCACACCATCGCGGTCGAGCCCGCTCGGCGTGGTCCGCACCCCTTTCACGGCGTTGCCCTCGATGAAGAGGGAGTCGACCGGGAAGCCGGTGAAGAGGTTGACCCCTGCCGCTTCCGCCTTGGCGCCGAGCCA
>JANMWE010000065.1:0-1516 GCA_031393795.1 Gemmatimonadota bacterium | reverse complement strand
GGGATCCTGCGGATGTTGATCCGCCGGACCGGGGATCCCGACCGTGCCGAGGACCTGGCGGCCGAGGTCTTCGCGCGGGCGCTGGCGGCACCACCCTACAATCCCCGTCCCTGGCTCTTCGCCGTGGCGCTCAACCTGGTCCGTGAGGATGGGCGGCGCGCCGTTCGCCAAGGCCGCCGGCTGGAGCTGTACAAGGCCGAATCACCGGCCCACACCGAGGCCCCGGATGAGGAGTTCGACCGGAACGAGCGGACCGCCCTCGTCCGACGGGCGCTCGACCGGCTCACCGAGCGGGATCGCGAGGTCCTGCTCCTGAAGGCCGAGGGATTCGATTACGAGGAGATCGCCGCGACCGCGGGGCTGGCCAAGGGTGCCGTCGGGACCACGCTGGCCCGGGCTCGGCGCCGTCTGGTGGAAGCCTACCGGGCGCTGGATGCAGAGGAGGGACACCGTGCGGCACGCTGACGAAGGGACATTGCACTCCTACCTCGACGGGGAGCTCACTCCCGCCGAAGTGACGGAGTTGGAACGGCATCTGTCAGTCTGCGCCCCCTGTCGGGCGCAGCTGGCGGAGGCGCGGAGCTTCCTCACCGAAGCGGACGACCTGGTCGTGGCACTCGACGTCCCCCATGCGCCGACCAAGCCGTTCGTCGCGCCGACGGCACCACCCCGCTGGCGTCCTCGGCTCACCACGTTGGCGTGGGCCGCGACTATCGTGCTCGCGGTGGGACTCGGCTATTCTCTCCGGCCGCGGTTCGAGCCGGCCGCAGGAAGTGAGGTCATTGCTTCGCCTCCCCAGACTCCGGTGGCCGATGCGCCGGCTTCACCGACACCGACTGTGGTGATCGCGCCCCGAATCACTCCTCCGAGTGCCAAGGCGACCGGAGTGACCGCTCCGAGCACGACTCGTGGCGGAAGCGAGCCGCAGCCGGCTCCCGCGGCCGAACTTGCCAGCACCGACGCTGTGCCGGCCGCGCGTGCCGCCGACGTCGATCACCTCGCCGAGCAGGGCAACGCCGCCGCCAACACGCTGCAGCGCCAGGCCGCTCGCCAGCCCGTCAACTCGGCGGCCGGTGCTTCCGGGATCGCAATGGTGGATGGCACTCCGGTCGACACCACCCTCAAGGGTCCCACCTTCGGGCCCGCCAACACGGCGGCGCCGCGACGGATCACGCTCGATGAAGCGGTCGCCCAACTCGGCGGCAGCATCCGCCTGATCGATGGCCTGGCGCCGCAGCGGGTCGAGCTCCTCTCCGGCGTCGATGTGCCGGGCGCCGATCCCGACCGGCAGGTGATCCGCGTCTACTACGAGGAACCCGACCTCGGCCTGGTGACACTCGACCAGCAGCGGCCAGCTCCATCGTTCGCCGCGCGAGACGCGCGCGAAGACCGGAACGAGGCGGCCACGCCCCAGGTCAATGTGGTGCCGAGCGCTCCGCTCTCGGCGGGGCGGATGGTGATGCGGGCGCCGTCGCCGGTGAGCAACGTCAGTTGGCGCGCCGACGGGGTGTGGCTC
>JANMWE010000050.1:0-2090 GCA_031393795.1 Gemmatimonadota bacterium | reverse complement strand
CCTTCGTCGGTCTGGCCCTGGATCAGGTCGGCGCTCGCCGGCTTGGAGACGATCTCGTCCGGCACACCCAGATGGCGAGCGAGATCCCAGACCTGGCTCTTGAAGAGGTCGCCGATCGGGTTGACCGGGGGCGAATCGTCGGCGTGCCAGGTGAAATAGCCCAGGAGCCGCTCGCTCTTGTTGCCGGTGCCCACCGGTAGGGCCTCGAGCGGCACCGAAAGATCGAACAGCGCGATCATCCGGGCGCGCGCCATGATGTTCCCCTTCCGCGCCGGCGTCGTGTCTCCCACCGCGCCGACCATCCCGTCCACCGCAGCGGAGATATCGACGGTCTTCTCATTGATGCCGAGCCGGTCGATCACCAGCTGCGCGTGCGCCATCGACTCGGCGCTCGACGTCCGATACGGCATCCGCACCGCCGTCACGTTCTCCGGCCCCAGCGCCTCGGCCGCGAGGTACGCGACCACCGCCGAGTCGACGCCGCCGGAGAGGCCGATGACCGCGTGATCGAAGCCGCGGCGGCGCTGGATCTCGTCGCGCAGGAACTCGACCAGCCATTTGCGGGTGAGCGCGGCGTCGATGGCGAGGGGCGCTGTGGCGGTGGGGCGCTGTGGCGCTGCGCTGGGGCGCTGCGGCGTTGCGGCGCTGGAAGTCGCGTTACGACCTGGGCTTTTCGTCGCCTCAGCGCCTGAGCGCCCCAGCGGCAGCAGGTACGGCAAGCGCGACTCCAGGTCCGCCAGCAGCGGAGCATCCGCGCGTGCTCGTGTCACCTCGTCGAAGTCGAGCGTCGCGGCGATGATCGCCGGCTCGAACACCGGCCCCTCGGCCAACAGGACTCCGCGCGGGCTGTGGAGCACCGACCCGCCGGCGAATCCCTTCCCCCCCTCGAATCCGACCAGGTGGCAGACCGCCACGTAGACGCCGTGCTCTTCGGCGATCCCCTGCGACAACCGCTCCCACCGGGCGAGGTTGGCCGGACGTTCGCTCCCTTCCGACGGCTGGATCCCCCGGCCCGGCGTGGCCGAGGGGATGAGGATCAGCTGCGCGCCGTCGAGCGCAGCAAGGGTGCCGGTGAGCGAGTGCCAGGCGTCCTCACACACCAGCATCGCCGCCCGGCCCCACCGGGTGTCGAACGCCTGCACGGTCTTTCCGGCCTCGACGAACCGCTCCTCGTCGAACACCCCGTAGGTGGGGAGGAAGATCTTCCGATGGACGTGCACGATCCGCGCGTCGTGGCCGCCGAGGGCGGCGTAGAGCGCGGAGTTGTGGAGGCGGTTGTGGTGGACTTCGTAGAAGCCGACCGCGACCTCCATCGGCGGCGCACCGCTCCTGGCGTGCTCGGCGGCGAGGTCGGCGAAGAGCTTTTCGGCCGAGAGGGCGAGCTCCTGCACTCCCCCCTCGAGGAAATATCCGGTCAGTGCGGCTTCGGGGAGCACCATCAGTTCTGGCGGCTCCGCCCATCCGGCCACCTCGGCGAATATGGCGCCGAGCCGGGCCAGGTTCTCGGCGTACCGGCCCTTGGCTGGACGTAACTGGGCGTGGGCGTGGGGGAGAATGGTTGTATTGTATGGGGTGTGGGGTAAGGGGTGTGGGGGTGTCCGAATCAGAGGAACCTTCCTGAGCGGAGCGAAGGATCCGGGCTGCGTCGAGAAGGTCCTCCCCCTCACCCCCTACCCCTCACTCCTCACTCCTCACTCCTCACTCCTCACTCCTTACTATCTTTCAGAATGATCTGGCTCGTCGCCGCCGGCTCCGCCCTGGGCGGAGTGCTCCGATTCCTGATGGTCCCCTGGGCCCAGCGCTTCTTTTCCGCCGGGTTCCCCGGGGGCACGCTCGTCGTCAACATCCTCGGGTCGTTGGTGATCGGACTGGTGCTCCGGCTCGCCGGCGACCCGGCGGTCATCTCCCCGGAGACACGGATCTTTTTGACCGTCGGCGTCTGCGGCGGATTCACCACGTTCAGCGCCTTCAGCATCGAGAACCTGGAACTGTTCCAGAGCGGCCAATGGGGACGGGCGGCGATCTACGTGGTAGCGAGCATCACGCTTTCGATCGCTGCGGCGGCCCTCGGCTGGACGATGGGTGGGGGG
>JANMWE010000040.1:0-4433 GCA_031393795.1 Gemmatimonadota bacterium | reverse complement strand
CTCGGGCTGGCCTCGATCGTGCTCTTTCCGATGTATCACTACCTGCGGAACTACTCGCCGCGGGCCGGAGCAGGTCGCGGGATCGAGTATGCCGCGAGCTATCCGCTGAATGTCCCGGAGACGGTCGGCCTCCTCGTGGGGAGCTTCGCCGGCTCTGATGCCGCCTACGGCCAGACCTACTGGGGGCCGAATCCTCTCAAGGGGAACCTCGAATACGGCGGGGCGCTGGTCCTCGTCCTTGGCGCCACCGCGGTCTTCGCCCTCAAGGGGGACCGGCGGCGCTGGGGGCTCGGTGCGATGATGTTCGTCTCGTGGCTCTACGCGATGGGGGACAAGACCCCATTCTTCAAGCTGGTCTACACGGTCATCACGCCGACGCGAAGTTTCCGGGCGCCGAGCCTGGTGATGTTCCTCTTCTTCACGTCGGCGCTCCTCCTCACCGCGCTCCTGCTCGACCGGATCCTCAAGGGAGGCCCGGAGGGTGAGGCGGCGCGGAAGACGACCACCCGTGGCCTCCTCATCGGCGGGGGGGTGGCGTTGTTCGCCACCCTGTTGGCCCAGTTCGGCGGTGCGTCCAGCGTGTTCAGCCTCTTCGGCCCCGCGGCGGCCACGAATGCCCAACAGCAGGTGATCAACGACAGTCACTTCCAGGCACTCACGGCCAATCTCAACACGATGATCATCGCGGGCTGGCTGGCGGTATTCTGCTGCGGCCTGATGTGGGGTGCGGTGCGCGGTGCAGGGAAAGGATGGCCCGCCTGGGGGGTCCTGCTCATCTTCCTTGGTCTCACCACGGTGGATCTCCTCCGCGCCGACGAGCCGTTCGTGCGGGCGGCACCCTACGCGCAGTTCTTTCCCGACGATCCCTCGATCGAGAGCCTCAAGGCGCGGTTGGGACCTGGCGAACGGGTGCTGCCGTCGGATTTCGTCGTGCAGCAGGGGAAGCTCGCGACCTATGGCGTGCCCGAGATCTTCGGCTACCACGGCAATGAGCCTCGGTGGTACGACGTCGCGACGCGCCGGAACTACCGGGATGTGGCGGCGATGGAGCGCGACGGCCGGGAGTACCACAGCTATCTCCTGCAGCTCATGACCAGCGGGCTCGGCCGGGCGCTCAGTGCCCGGATCGCGATCCTGCCGCCCACGGAGATCCCCATCACCGGATGGGAGCGGATCGCAGGGAACGACCAGATCTCGATGTACCGGAGCACCAACGCCCTCCCAGGGGGTGCGGTCATCTCCCAAGTGGTCGTCGAACCCGATACCGCAAAAGTCCTCAACGCGCTCTGGGATCCTGGCCTCGACGTCTCCAAGGTGGCCTTCGTGGCCGAGGCGGTGCCGGGGCTCGGGGCAGGGGGAGGGAAGGGGACGTTCCAGTGGGTCACTGAAGGAAGTGACAGTGTGGCCCTCGATGTGACCACCGACGGCCCTGCCCTCTTCCTGCTGAGCCGCACCTGGCATCCGTACTGGCAGGTGAGCGTGGACGGGCAAGCGGCTCCCGTGATCCGGACCGACTATACCCTCAACGGCGTGGCGATCCCCGCGGCGGGGAAGCACCGGGTCATCTTCCGCTACCGCTCCCCCGTGGTGGCCAAGGCGGAGATGATCGCCGGCGGCACCTGGATCTTCGTCCTCCTGATCACGGCGTGGACCCTGATCGTGGCCTTCCGTCGGAGGAATGCCGGTGGCTGAGCGCGCCCTCGTCTGCGTCCCGACCTACAACGAGGCGGACAACCTTCCCAAGATCGTCCCCTTGATCCTGGCTCAGGACCCGCGCCTCGAGGTGCTGGTCATCGATGACGGCTCCCCGGACGGCACGGGCAAGCTGGCCGACGCGCTGGCCGCCGCCGAGCCGCGCATCCACGTGCTCCATCGCACCGCCAAGGAAGGACTGGGGAAGGCGTACCTCGCGGGGTTCAAGTGGGCCCTCGCGCAGGACTACGCCTACATCTTCGAGATGGACGCGGATTTCAGCCACGATCCGAAGTACCTCAAGGACTTTCTTACGGCCATCCCGGGCGCCGACCTCGTGCTGGGATCGCGCTACAAGACCGGGGTCAACGTCATCAACTGGCCGATGAGCCGACTCCTCCTCTCGACCTTCGCCAACCGGTACGTCCGCTGGGTCACCTGGATGCCCCTGACCGACGCGACGGGGGGGTTCAAGTGCTTTCGCCGGTCGGTGCTCGAGGCGATCGACCTGGAGCAGGTGCGCTCCAACGGCTACGCCTTCCAGATCGAGATGAGCTTCCGGGCATGGCGGAAGAAGTTCCGGCTCCAGGAGATCTCGATCGTCTTCGTGGACCGGGTGGAGGGTCAGAGCAAGATGAACAAGAAGATCGTGCGCGAGGCGATCTGGATGGTGCCATGGCTCCGCCTCTCCGCGCTGCTGGGGCGCTTGTGACCGCTGCCGCGGGGACCGTCTTCCACAAGATGACCGGCTCGGGCAACGACTTCATCATGCTCGACGGCCGGAGCGCGCGCGCGGAGGAATGGCCGGCGGAGCGGATCAAGGCGGTCTGCGACCGGCGGTTCGGGTTGGGGGCGGACGGCTTCCTGGTGCTGGTGCCCGAAGGGCCGGCGGCGGTCCGGATGGTCTTCTTCAACTCCGACGGATCACGGGCCCCGATGTGCGGCAACGCCGCGCTCTGCAGCACTCGGCTCAGCCATCGGTTGGGGATGGCCCCCGCCGAGATGACCCTGGTGACGGACAGCGGCTCCTTCCCGGCCCGTTCGCTCGACGGCGAAATGGCCGAGCTCAACCTCCCCGACTTCGACCCGCCCAGGCAGATGGAGATCGCCGTCGAGCAGGGAGAGGAGTCGATCTGGTTTTCCCACTCGGGGGGGCCGCCCCACGCCGTGGTGGTGGTGAAGGTCCTCGAGGCCGTGGACGTCGTCCGCCGCGGCCGGGAGCTCCGGTCCCATCCCGCATTCGCCCCCAAGGGGGCCAACATCAACTTCGTCCAGGACCCCCGGAGCCGTGCCGCTGGGGCCAAGGGTCCGCTCCCAATGCGAACCTATGAACGTGGCGTCGAAGACGAGACCCTGGCCTGCGGGACCGGCGCCGTTGGCTGCGCCGTTGCCCTCGCCCAGCTCGACCTCCTCAAGCTGCCGGCCGAGCTCCTCGCTCGCGGGGGGTTCCCACTGGCCGTCCGGGCGACCCTCTCCAAGGAGAAGATCCGGGGGGTCTGGCTGGCAGGGGAGGGACGGGTGATCGCCCGGGGGGTGCTCGAGTAGGAGCTGGGAGCAGGGAGCAGGGAGCGGGGAGGGGTGTATCGGCAGGGCCCGTGCTCAGCAGTACGGGGCCTTCCCACGCACCCTTCCAAAACTCCCAACTCCCAACTCGTTTGTGCTTCCAAGTGCACGGCGTGGACGGACGGTGCGCTGAGCGTGGATTCCAACCTGTTGCAGGGGAACGGCTTACGGGGTTGTCCCGGGTTATCCCCAGTCGCCCACAGATATATTTAACATAATACCTATTATACGACCTTTCAATCAACACCTTAAGTGGTTGGGAGTTAGGAGTTAGGAGTTAGGAGTTTGGGCAATGGCAGCAAAAAGGTCCGGAGCTATCGTTGCCCCGGACCTCTCCCAACTCCCGACTCCCGAATCAGTGGGTCGCCACCGGCTCCGCGCCCTTGGTCAGCTCGGCCAACCGGACGGTCGCCTCGACCGCCAGCGGCGTCTTGCCGTAGTCCTTCACCACGGTCCGGAGCGCGCCGAGCGCCTTCTCCCGGTTCCCCGCGATCTCGTACGCCCGAGCAGCGTTCACGAGGTACTGGGCCTTCATCACGCCCAGGTCCGCCGCCTGGGAGGCCACCATATAGTTCTCGGCGGCCTCTGCCGGCTTGCCGACACCCTCGAGCGCCCCGCCCAGGAGGCCGTGCGCCGGTGCCTGGTACTTGGGCCGGACCCCGCGGTTCACGAACTCCTGCAGCGCCACGGCTGCCAGTTGGTTCTGCCCGTTGATCATCCGCACCTGGGCCAGGGTCAGCACCGCCTCCTGGGAGGCGTCCGTGCCCTGATACTGGTCGATGATCCGCTGCAGCATGCTGGCCGACTGGGCCAACCCGTTCGGGCCCTCGGCCGCATTCCGCGCCTGTTCCAGCGCATTCGCGGCGTAGGCTTCCTTGCGGACCTGCATCCACCAGAGCATCCCGCCGACCGCCCCGAGGCCGAGGACCAGGGCGCCCACGATGAGGACCTGGCGCTGCCTGGCACGGAACCAGGCCATCGGATCGGTGCTGAAGGAGGCGGGAGTGAGAAGCGGATTCGACATGGTCGCGGTCATCGTCTCTTCGAGTGCGTGTGCACGGGGCGTCGATGCCCCGGGGTTGGTGGTGGCCCCGAGAGGAGTCGAACCTCCGGCCAACAGTTTAGGAAACTGCTGCTCTATCCAGCTGAGCTACGGGGCCTAAGCGCTGAATAATAAA
>JANMWE010000039.1:0-6552 GCA_031393795.1 Gemmatimonadota bacterium | reverse complement strand
CTCGGCGCGGCGCGGACCCCTGCGACCGCGTGGGCCAACCTGAACGGTGAATCGGCGCCGGTCGTGCCGGCTCCCGACCTCCCCGAGCCGCTCACCGAGGCCAGGCGCTGGGCCATCCGCGCCGACTCGGCGCTCCGGGCGGGCGATCTCCAAGGATTCGCCCGAGCCTTCGAGGCGCTGAAGCGGGTGCTCGGAACACCGTAAGTTCGTTGCTTGTAATCGGTTGCCCGCGCCGCAGCAGCGGCGCCGGATTCGTGTATCTTCGGAATCGGTGGTACGACCCGCAGAGTGGGCGGTTCCTGACCCAAGATCCCATCGGCCTCGCCGGCGGCGTCAACCTGTATGCGTATGCCGGGAACAATCCGGCGGCTTTCTCCGATCCGTACGGCCTCATGGCCGAGTGCCATCCGGAGACGGACCCAAATTGCACGGTCGCGAGCGTTCAGGCGCGCGGAAACGACGTTATCGTCACGTACAATGACGGGAGCCAGGATCGACGACACGGTGGCACCCGCGCGTGGCGCGATAACAATCCCGGAAACATTCGAGACGACCCAAATGACGGGCGTGCTGGTCGCGTCTGTTACCCGAGTGGGGGATGCATGGACTACTTCCGGACAGAGACTGAGGGGAATGATGGATTGAGTGAGCACCTCAACTCAACGGAGCGCCCAAACTACCCGAGCTTGGGCATCGACAAGGCAATCGCGACCTATTCTCCTCCATGGGACCCAGGAAATTCACCTGCTAAGACCGCTGCATATCTGACGTGACCCCCAACTCTGTACCAGGAATTATGCCGGTCCGGTGGGTGGGGTCCATGAAGGTGTAGCACTGACGAGCGCCTGCGCAAACTCGCGAGGCGTGAGGTCCCGGAGCTTGCTGTGTGGTCGCTCCGATTCGTAGTCCACGCGCCAGGCCTCGATCGTGCGCTGGGCGTCCCCCAGGCTGACAAACCAGTTCTCGTTCAAGCATTCCTCGCGGAACGTGCCGTTGAAGCTCTCGATGAAGGCATTCTGCACCGGTTTGCCGGGCTCGATGAAATCAAGGACGACGTCCCGCGCGTGCGCCCACTCGTCCAGCGCGTGTCCCGCGAACTCCGGCCCATTGTCACAGACGATGGCCCGTGGGAGGCCGCGAGTACACGCGAGCCGGTCTAGTACCCGCGCCACCCGCTCCCCGGTCAGCGAGAAATCCACCTCGATCACGGGGCACTCGCGGGTGCAGTCGTCCACGAGCGTGAAGGCGCGGAACACCCGCCCATCGCCCAGCGTGTCGCGCACAAAGTCCATGCTCCAGCGCACATTCGCCCGCGTCGGGACCGGCAGGGGCGTGCGGGGCACCACGGCGCGCCGCTTCCGCGTCCGGCGCCGCACCTGGAGGCCCTCCTCCTGGTAGACGCGCTGCACGCGCTTGCGGTTGATGCGCCAGCCTTCGCGCCGGAGCACGCGGCAGAGCTGGCGATAGCCCCAGCGCCGTCGCCGCGCGGCCAGCTCGTGGAGGCGGGCCCGCAGTGCGGTGTCCGGGGGGCGGCGCGACCGATACCGCTGGCTCGCCCGGGCGAAGCCCGTGTACCGACACGCACGGCGCTCCGAGACCTCGGCGGTGGTCATCGCGGTCGTGACGGCCGTCCGCCGGTGCGCGGGCGTCACCACTTTTTTCCCAGCAGGTCCTTCACGACCTGCAGATTCAGGGCCTGGTCGGCCACGATCCGCTTCAACTGGCGATTCTCGTCCTCGAGCGCCTTCAGGCGCCGCGCTTCACTCACCTGCAGCCCGCCATACTTCCGGCGCCAGCGATGGAGCGTCGTCTCGGTCACCCCGTGCCGCCGGCCCAGCTCGCCGAGCTTCGCCCCGGCCTCCAACTCGTGCAGGATCCCGACGATCTGCTCTTCCGTGAATCGACTCTTGCGCATAGGTCCTCTCAGGTCGAGGACCGACATAATACTTGGATCAGCTTCCGGGGGTCACGTCAGTCACGTCAGTGGAGTCGCTACGGGCCTCTGACTGAGGATTAGCAGGAAAGGCAATCCAGGGCGATTCGATTCTATGATTCCACGCTAGCCGGGGTCAGTCGAGCTGAGTGCCGCGTCACTCGGGTGAATTTGACGTAGGTCCGGAGGGTAACTAGTGGGTAACTTCGAGCCCATAGGCCTTCGGCCCCCTTCCCTACTTGCTTGCCGGGCATGTGGTTAGGCAACAGAGGACGACATTCGACCCGAGTACTGTTAATCAGCGGGTCACAGGTTCGAGTCCTGTCTCGGGAGCTCCGGCGCTGCAAGGCTAACCCCTTGCGGCGTTTTGTTTTGCCCCTATCGGCGGTTGTACCGGTGCGTACTCGCCTGTACCCCCCAGTTACCCCCCGTATCGGCGTGTGAGGATAACTAAAGGGTAACTTGGATTGAGGCAGGCGAAGCTGGCTGGTGATCCAGTGCGACTGATCAGGCGTATACCTTCCACAACAAGGACCGGTCCAAAAGAGAGCGGCCCACGCTTCTCTTGATGAGAATCGGCACACTGATTTCGATGGTCGTCATGCTGCCGCCAGTGTAGTAATTGGTAGGCAGGCTCCTGTCCTTCAGCCGGTGGTTGACGCTCACGGAGCGCTGACCTCCCACACCCCCTGACAGTCGATCCGGAAAACGCATGCGCCTGCTCTTGGTGGAAGACGAGCTGACCCTCGCCCAGCGGACAAAGTCGCACCTCGAGCGAATGTCGTTCGCGGTCGATGTTGTCGCTGATGGGAACGAAGCGTTGGCCCGCGCCGGCGCGGAGGAGTATGATTGCGTCCTTCTTGACTTGGGTTTGCTGGGCAGCGTCGATGGAATCGCCGTCTGCAGGGCCCTGCGAAAGACCGGCAACCGGGTCCCGATCCTTGTCCTTACCGCACGCGACGGCCTCTCCTCGCGCGTTGAGGGTCTTGACGCGGGTGCCGATGACTACCTGGTCAAACCGTTCGCGTTGGAAGAGGTCGCCGCCAGGGTTCGAGCCCTTCTGCGGCGTCCACGGGATGTGCACCCCGTGGTCCTGCGGCTGGCCGACCTCAAGCTCGACACCGCGACGCGGATCGCCCAGCGCGGGATTCGAACCATCCCCCTTACCGCCCGTGAGTTCGCGATGCTCGAACTTCTCCTGCGGAAAGCGGGCACGGTACTCGACCGGGCGGAGATCGCACGCCATGTCTGGGACGACAACTACGATCCGGCAAGCAACATCATCGACGTCTATATCAATCGCCTCCGCGTCAAGATCGATCGAGGGACGGAGTCAAAGCTCATCCACACACTGAGGGGCCAAGGCTACGTCTGTCGGCCCGGAGACCGGACGTCTTGAGGACGCTGTCGCTCCGCACCCGACTCACCGCGTGGTATACCCTGGGGCTCGGCATCACTCTGCTCGCGTTCGGTGTGATCGTGACCCAGACGACTCTCAGCACCCTCCGCCGTGAATTCGACGAGCGGGTCGAGTCCGCAGCCGGGGTCGTGCAATTCGCCGCCCGGGATGCGGTGCGCGACTTGGGACCTCGAACCGCGGCTCGGGCTCTGCTGCTTCAACTGCGATTCATCGACGTGCAAGTCGCCGTCCGAGGTGACGTGGACGGTACGCCCACCTGGTTCGCAGGAAGTGACCCGGCGCTCGCCAACGCGTACGGTTCACCTGTATGCCAGGCACGTGGCGTGGAGCGGCAACGGCTTGCCCAGATTCCCTACCGGCTGCTGGTCCGCTGTCTTCCCGCTGAAGGTGCGGCCCCCGCGCTCACGGTGGTCGTGGGAGCACAGGAGAGCGAGGTCACCGATGAGGTCTTGCGGATCCGGCGATTCGTCGCCGCCATGATTCTTGTCGGCCTGCTCCTCACGACGCTCGGAGGGCATTGGCTGAGCGGCAAGGCACTGGCCCCAGTCCGTCGAATGGCCACCGATCTCCAACGCATCGGGAGTGAGAACCTGGATGATCGCCTCACGATGTCTTACGGTGAAGGTGAGATCGCCGTGCTGTCGCGGATGGCGAACGACTTGCTCGATCGACTCCAGGCGACGGTGGCACGCGAGCGCCAGTTTCTCGCCAACGCCGCCCACGCGCTCCGTACCCCGGTCGCGGTGCTTCTGAGTGATGCGTCGGAGGCTTGCCAGGAGCCGGACCTCACACCTGAGGTCCGGCAGTTCCTGACGGGGATTCGGACCTGGGCCGCTCACATGGGCCGGACGGTTGAGCACCTTCTGTCGCTGGCGCGGCGAGACGCAGGTGCGGAACAGATCACGACCACGGCGCTTTTCCTCGACGACATCGTCAGTGGCGCAGTGGCCCGAGTGACACGGATGGGCGAGCGACGTCGAGTCACCGTCGCGTGGGACGAGCTGAAGGAGACACCGGCCCAGGCGAATGCCGAGGTCGTGGACCTGGTGACTCAGATTTTGCTTGAGAATGCCCTCCAATACGCACCCGACGACAGCATTGTCACGATCCGAGTCGGGCCGGAGAACGGCACCGCACGGTTGGCGGTGGAGGACAACGGACCCGGCGTGGAGCCCGGTGAGCGCGATCTGGTGTTCACCCCCTTCGTCCGCGGCTCGGCAGCCCGTCAAACGGGCGCGCCCGGCAGTGGGCTGGGGCTCGCGGTTGCGCGCTGGATGGTCACGGAGTGTGGCGGGAGTATTGCCATCGAGTCGGTGTCACCGCACGGCGCGCGGTTTGTGGTGCGATTCCCTAGCCCCCTCGTTAATCAAGGATTCATCTCGGCGGACTAGGTTGTCCGCATGCCCTCACTGTCACGCGCCCGCTGCGATGCTGTGCTTTTCTGCGCGGGCCTCTCGCTGGCCGCCGTCGGGTGCATCCCCTACCACTCAGCACCCCTCGATCCGCGCGAGTCAAGCGCCGCGTTCGTCCGTCGCGACCTGGCCGACTCAGGACTGACTCGGTTCCTCGTAGCGCACGGAGTCGCTTCCACAGAAACGACCTGGCGACCGCGCGACCTTGGCCTCGTGGCCGTGTTCTTCAATCCAGAGCTCGATGAATCCAGAGGGGCGCTCGCTGCGGCCCGCGCCGCGGAAGTCACCGCCGGACAGCGGCCCCAGCCCGGCGCCGGAGCAAGCGCCGAGTATGCGACCTCCACGACCGCCGGTCAATCGCCCTGGACCGTCTCGCTGTCAGCGGGGATCACATTCGAGGGCGGCGGGAAACGTGGCGCCCGCATCGCGCGGGCGCGCGCCGTCTCGCTCGCCGCGGGACTCGCGCTTCGGGCTACCGCCTGGCGCGTAGCGCTCGACGCCCAGCAAGCCGCCGTGGATGCGCTGGGCGCGGACGGCGACCTGGCCGACGCCCGGGAGGAGGACCAGGTGCTCTCCGCCCTCCTTGACCTGGTCCGCGCGCGGTACCAGGAGGGCAGCGTATCGCTGGCCGATCTGGCTCAGGTACAGGCGGAACGGCAGGCAGCGGTCGTCGCCCGCGCCCGGGCGGAGCGAGTCCGCACGGCGGCGCGATCAACGCTGGCCGGAAGCCTGGCGCTGCCCGTTGACGAAGTACTTGGGTTCACGATCACCGAGGACGTTCGCCGCGAGTGTGTTGTGATGGACACACTGGACGCCGCCCAACTTCAGGCGCTCGCATTGCGCCGCCGCGACGACGTGGGCGCCGCCCTGGCCGATTATGCGGCGGCCGAGGGGGACGTGCGGCTGGAGGTGGCCCGGCAATACCTCGACCTCGACCTCGGCCCGGCAATCATCTGGGATCAGGGGGTGCTGCGCTGGGCGCTGGGCTTTGCGTTGCCGGCGCTGAGATTCAACCACAGCCGGGGACCCATCCTGGAAGCGGAGGGTCGCCGGACGGCCGCGGCGGCACGGTTCGAGGCTCTCCAGCAGTCAGCCATCAGAGACGCCGCGGCGGCACGAGCCGAATGCAGCGGTGCAGGCCGGGAGGTCGCCGCGGTGGATTCCCTGGCACTCGGCGCCGCGGATCGACTGCGCATAGCCGAGGCCGCCTATGCCCGGGGCGAGACAGGCGGCACCCAGGTGGAGTTCGCGCGCTTGGCACTGGTTCGCGCCGCGCGGGCGGGACGCACCGCTCGTCGCGAGATGGACCAGGCCGGCGTGCGGCTGGAGAGGGCCTTGGGCGGTTGGCTCTCGGGCCCGTCGCCTACGACTGCCGACATCGAGCGGTCTCCCCGATCATCCGAGTGACGACCATGACATCAGGAAGTAAACGAGCGATGTGGATCGTCGCCGGCACCACGGTGGCGGCGCTGGTGCTGTGGGCCTTCACCGAGGGCCGCCACGAACTGGAGCTGGAGCGCGCCCGGGAAGCGCCCGTCATCCCCCCCAGTCGCGTTCAGGTGGTCGATGGGCAACCAGCCGTCGTGCTGGACTCCGCCACCGTGCGACGTGCTGGCATTGTCACGTCCGTCGTCAATGAAGCACGACGTTCCGCCCTCGTCACGTTGACTGGCGAGTTGGTCCATGATCCCGATGCGACCGAAGTGCTGCGTTCACCGGTGATCGGACGGGTCATGGACTCGGGAGGACGAGGATGGCCGGCCCTGGGGGATATCGTTCCCGCCGGC
>JANMWE010000029.1:0-13465 GCA_031393795.1 Gemmatimonadota bacterium | reverse complement strand
ATGCTCAAGCTGATGTACGCCGAGCAGCGGCCGACCAATGGGACCGTGGAGGTGGCGGGGTTCGATATCGGGCAGATCGGCGCCACCGACATCCCCCGGCTCCGCCGGAAGCTGGGGTGCGTGTTCCAGGACTTCCTCCTCCTGGAGGAGCGCACCGCGCAGGAGAACGTCGCCTTCGCGCTCGAGGTGACCGGCGCACACCGCGACACGATCCCCGGCAAGGTGATGCGGGTGCTGACCCAAGTGGGGCTCGCCGCCAAGGCGGGGGCATACCCGCGAGAGCTCTCCGGCGGCGAGCAGCAGCGGGTGGCTATCGCGCGGGCGCTGGTCAACGACCCGCCGATCCTCCTCGCCGACGAGCCGACCGGCAACCTCGACGAGCGCGCCACCCGCGGGGTGTTCCAGCTGCTCCGCGACATCAACGCCGGCGGCACCTGTGTGGTGATGGCGACGCACGACCTGGATCTGGTGAAATCAGCGAACTATCGCTCTGTTGAGCTCAGGGGTGGCGAGGTGGTGTTCGATTCGGCGGAGGCAGCGTCATGACGAGCAAGCAGAGTTGTGAGTTCGGAGTTGGGAGGGGTGTTGTGGCACCCCTCCCGGCTCCAAACTCCAAACTCCTGGGGTCCCGATGAACCTCACCCTGCGCGAGGCCCTCCTCTCCTTCCGGCGGACGCCACTCCTCAGCGCCCTCTCGGTCACCACGATCGCCTTCTCCCTCTTCGTCGTGGGGCTATTCGGGCTCGTGGCGGTCAATCTCAAGCACGCCCTGAGCACGGTCGAGGAGCGGGTCGAGATCGTCGCCTACACCCTCCGCGGCACCCCGACCGAGACGATCGCGCAGGCGAGCTCCGACATCGCGGCCTTTCCCGAGGTCTCGGCGGTCAACTACGTCTCCGAGGACGAGGCGCTCAAGCGCGCCCGCACCGAACTGGTCGAGTTCCGCGACGCCTACCGCGACCTCTCGACCAACCCCCTCCCCGCGTCGCTCGAGATCCGGCTCAAGCCAGGCTCCCGCGACGCCGAGTCGGTGGCCACGGTGGCGGAGCGGCTCAAGGGCTTCCCCTTCATCGACGACGTCCGTTACGGTCGCGACTGGATCGCCAAGCTCGACCATCTCCGGAACCTCCTCGGCCTCGTGGGGCTGATGGTGGGCGCCGCGTTCGCGGTGGTGGCGGTGGTGATCATCGGCACCACCATCCGGATGGCGGTGCTCCAGCGCGCCCGCGAGATCAGCATCATGCGCCTGGTCGGCGCCACCGACTGGTTCGTCCGCGGCCCCTTCCTCCTCGAGGGGGCGGTGAAAGGCCTTCTCGGCGGGCTCCTCGCCATCGCGATGTGCGCCGGGACCTTCTCGCTGGTGACCTCCAGCAGCGGGCTGCTGGCGGGGCTGGTCTTCTTCGAACCGATCCACCTGGTCGCCGGCGTCTGCTTCGGCGTCGCGATGGGACTCGGCGCGAGCGTGGTGAGCGTCGGGCGGCATCTTAGAGATGTCTAGGCGCTGGGGCGCTGAGGCGCTGGGGCGCTGGACGTGGGTGCTGGTGTTGTTCACCGCCGCAGCGCCGCACCGCCTCAGCGCCCAGGGCACCATCCAGCAACGCCTGCAGGCCGGCCAGACCCGGCTCAACGCGATCCGTACCGAGCGGGAGGACCTGCAGCACGAGCGGGAAGCGCTGCAGGGTCAGGTGCACGAGGTCGAGCAGGAGCTGCAGAACGTCGAGGCCCAGCGGCAGGCCACCAACCGCCTCGTCAATGAGCTCGACCGCCAGCTCGGCGGCCTCAATCTCGAGCTCGACAATCTTTCCGGATCGCTTGCCCTCGCCGAGGACAACCTGGCGGACAAACGGGCGGTGTTGTCGCGCCGGCTGGTGGACATCTACAAGCGCGGCTCGCTCTTCTACTTCCAGGCGCTGCTGGCCGCGGAGTCGTTCGGCGACCTGATCAGCCGGTACAAGTACCTCGCGCTCCAGAGCCGGCAGGACAAACAGCTCACCACCGAGGTCGAAGGTCTGCGGAACCGGGTGGTACGCCAGCGGAACGACCTGGTGACAGCGCGGGACGCGCTCAACAGCCGTCGCTCGGAGCGGGATGTGGAACTGACCCGCTTCGCCTCGCTGGCCGACGAGCAACGGTCGCGGCTCCGGGAGACCCGCCAGTCGGCGCGGAACAACCAGCAGCGGCTGACCCAGCTGCAGCAGGACGAAGGACGGCTGAACGACCTCCTGGCCGAGCTGGAGCGGACCCGGCGCGAAGAGGCCGCGCGCGCTGCGGCCGCCGCGATGCGCCCCGGCGCGGCGCGCGTCGCCCCGCCCCGGAATACCGTCACCACCAACGACATCGGCCGGCTGGACTGGCCGGTGGACGGGCCGCTGATCTATCGCTTCGGTGACGAGGAAACGCCGGGAGGCGGGATCATCAAGCGGAACGGCATCGCCATCCGTGCGGAGCCGAACACCCCGGTGAAAGTGGTCGAAGCGGGGACCGTGATCCTCGCGGGGCCTCTGGGGACCTACGGTCTCATCGTCATCGTCAGCCATGGCGACGGCTATCTCTCGCTCTACGGCCAGCTCACGACGGCCTTGGTGGAGAAGGGCGCGCACGTGACCAAGGGCCAGGTGATCGGCACCACCGGTGGGCTGAACACCCCTGAGGGTGCCCATCTCTATTTCGAGATCCGTGGATCCGGGGCGATCACGCTCGATCCGTCGGATTGGTTGCGGACGCGCCGCTGACGCGGCAGGTACGTGGTACATGGTACGTCGTACGTGGGGCCTCCACGACGGCGTCTGTGTAGAGGCCCACGTACCAAGTACCATGTACCAAGTACCACGTACCACGAACCCCTCTCTCCATGCCTCCCAAAAAGACCTCTCCCACAGACGAACTCCTCGGCGCCCACGTCAGCACGGCGGGCGGGCCGCAGACGGCCTGGCAGCGGGGCGTGGACATCGGTGCCACGGCGATCCAGATCTTTACCAAGACCCCGAACCAGTGGAAAGAGCCGGTCATCACCGACGAGATCGCCGCCGAGTTCAAGGCGGAGCGCACCAAGTCTGGGATCCGCGGGGTGGTGTCGCACGACAGTTACCTGATCAACCTCGCCAGTCCTGACGACGTGATCCGGAAGCGTTCGATCGCGTCGTTCACCGCCGAGCTGACCCGCTGCACCAAGCTTGGCGTGGAATACATCGTGAGCCACCCGGGGAATCACCTGAGCGATGTCGAGTCCGGCCTCAAGCGGAACGCCGAGAGCTACGCCGAGTGCCTGACGGCAGTGCCGGGACCGGTGATGGTGCTGCTGGAGGGGACCGCGGGGACGGGGACGGCGCTGGGGAGCACGTTCGAAGAGTTGGCCGCGATCCGGAACGGGATCCCCGCCCCGCTCCGGGACCGCGTCGGCTACTGCCTCGACACCTGCCATCTGTATTCGGCGGGGTACGACCTGGTGAAGGACTATCACCGGGTGTTCGAGGAGTTCGAAAAGGTCTGCGGGTTGGAGCGGCTCCGGTGCTTCCACCTGAATGACTCGAAGAACCCGTTCGACTCCCACAAAGACAGGCACGAGCTCATCGCCGAAGGAACGCTGGGCCCGGAACCGTTCCGGCAGATCATGCGGGACCAGCGGTTCGTCGGGGTGATCAAGGTGCTGGAGACGCCGAAGGGAGATGAGGACATGACCACGAACGACCTGAAGATGCTGAAGCGGCTGAGGGGGTACAGGGACGAGTAGCGAGTGCAGGGGTCGAGTGGGCGAGGAAGCAGCGAGTGTGAAAGGGGCGGCCGGTCTGCAGCCCCTTTCGGCTTTCTCGCTCACGGCCTTCTCGACCCTTGCACTCGCTACTCACCGCTGGGCTAACCCGTTGTATTCCAACGTCTTACCATTCAGGAACCTGCCCAAACCCCCATTTCCCGGCTATCTTACCCGCCTATGTCCTTTTCCCACCGTGAGTTGGCACTTCTGCTCCTGCTGGCCGCCGGACCGCCCGACCGCCTGAACGCCCAGGTCACCTGGACCGGCCACCTGGGCGCGACGCTGACCAGCGCGATGGTGACCGACCAGGTCACGGCGACCAGCATCCACCTCAAGCCCGGGATTTCCCCGACCCTCGGCGTCGAGGCATCGCTCCCGCTCAGGACCAAGACGCCGGTCAACGCCTCCTTCGAGCTGGTGGCCACCACCGGGACCCTGCAGAGCCACGAAGGGGGGAAGATCACGGACCTCGCCTCGATGCGGACCTTCGCGCTCACGGCGGGGATCTCGGGCCACGTGGCCAGCGGGCTCTCCCTCCGCGCCGGGGTGGGGTTCATCTCCTACCTCACCAGCGAGAAGGCTTCGGTCTTTCAGGACGGGGTCCCCACCCGCCCTGCCGCGACCCTGGCGCTGGAGTACCGGCGACCGCTCAACGGCAAGTACACCTTTTCGGGGCTCGTCAGGTATGACATGCACGGCTTCACCACGAAACAGCTCGAATCGAGCGGCTATACCGGGAGCCAGATCGTGCACCGGGTGATGGTCGGCGTGGGGGTGTCCCGATGACAGGCCGACCGATGGACAGGGGGAGAGGTGGACGGGATCGGATCGTGGCGGCCGCCGCTGCGTTCACTGTCCTCCTGTTCGCTGGCTCGCTGTCCGCCTGCAACGAGATCGGCGTCCCGCTTCGGCCAGCGATCTATGCCCATTCGTTGATCGTGAGCGACGTGGTCCAGTTCGACACCACGGTGGCCGGCGTGAACTATTTCGCCGGCGATACGATCACCGACACGGTCCATTTCGCCTGGCCGCCGTCGAAGCTGCCGGTGAAGATCTGGGTGCAGGATACCGCCGGGTTGCGGCAGGATGTGGACCGCGCCATCGTCGCCTGGAAGAACGTCCTGGTCTACGGCGAGTTCGGGGCTACGGTCGTGGGCGATTCGAACGTGGCCGACATCATCGTGCGCGGGAGCACGCCCCTGCCCCTCCCCGGGCCTCGTGCCGTCGAGCGGATGTACGCAGTGCCCGCCTCCTGCGAGGGGGGCACCGACGTCTTTATCAGCGCCCCCGACCACACCAAGCTCTGGCTCCCGATCCGGGTGTACGTGATCCCGAAGTTCCCGCTCGACGACCCGGCCACCCGCCCCTGCCTGGCGCGGGTGACGATCCACGAATTGGGCCACGCGCTGGGCCTGTTCCAGCACAGTCCTGACCCCAACGACATCATGTACGGCTTTCCCGCCGTCGATGTGCCGAGCGACGCGGATGTTGCCACGATCCTCTACCTCTATCACCGCACCCCGGGGCTTCGGCCGGCCCTCGGCGCGGATACGCTTCCCCCCGCCCCCGCCCCGAGCCCCTGATGGCCGAACGCCGACGCGACGACGCACTCCGTTACCACGAAGAAGGCCGCCCCGGCAAGATCCAGGTGGTGGCGACCAAGCGGTTCCAGAACCAGCGCGACCTCTCCCTGGCGTACACCCCCGGGGTGGCCGAACCCTGCCTCGCGATCCAGGCGCGGCCGGAGGACGCCTATCGCTACACCGCCCGCGGCAACCTGGTCGCGGTGGTGAGCAACGGCACCGCGGTCCTCGGCCTCGGCAACATCGGGCCGCTGGCCTCCAAGCCGGTGATGGAAGGGAAGGCGATGCTCTTCAAGGCATTCGCCGACCTCGACGTCTTCGACCTCGAGATCGACGCCCCCGACCCGGATGACGTGATCCGCTTTTGCGAGATGCTCGCCCCCACGGTGGGCGGGATCAATCTCGAGGATATCAAGGCGCCCGACTGTTTCCGGATCGAGGAGACCCTCCGCGAGCGGCTCGACATCCCGGTCTTCCACGACGACCAGCACGGCACCGCGATCATCTCGGGGGCCGCACTGCTCAACGCCGTCGAGCTCCAGGGGAAGGCGCTGGACCAGATCAAGGTCGTCTTCGTGGGCGCCGGCGCCGCGGCCCTCGCCAGCGCCGAGCACTACGTCCGCCTCGGCGTGGTCCGCACCAACATCACCGTCTGCGACAAGACCGGCGTGATCCACGCCGACCGCACCGACCTCGACCAGTGGCAGGCCAAGTTCGCGCACCCGAGCGAACGGCGCACCATTCTCGAGGCCTTTGCGGGCGCCGACGTCTTTGTCGGGCTCTCGGCCGCCAACGTGGTGAGCCCGGAGATGCTCAAGGCGATGGCCCCGAAGCCGATCATCTTCGCCCTGGCGAATCCCAACCCCGAGATCATGCCGGATGTGGCGCGGGCCACCCGCCCCGACGCCGTCATCGCCACCGGCCGCACCGACTTCCCCAACCAGGTCAACAACGTCCTCGGCTTCCCGTTCCTCTTCCGGGGTGCGCTCGACGTGCGCGCGCGGAAGATCAACAAGGAGATGATCATGGCCGCGACCCGCGCGCTCGCGGCGCTGGCCAAGGAGGACGTGCCCGACGCCGTGCTCAAGGCCTACGGCCTCGAGTCGCTGCGCTATGGCAAGGACTACTTCATCCCCAAGCCGTTCGACCCGCGGGTGCTCCTGAGCGTCGCGCCGGCAGTGGCGTGGGCCGCGATCGCGTCGGGGGTGGCGCGGGAGACGATCGACCTGGACGAGTACAAGGCCAAGCTCGAGGCGCGGCTCGGCCGGGCGCGGGCCATCATGCGCGGGCTCCACTACCGGGCCGCGGCCGACCCGCAGCGGGTGGCGTTCAGCGATGCCGACGATACCCGGGTGATCCGGGCGGCGCGGATCCTGGCCGACGAAGGGAGCTGTCGCCCGCTGCTGGTGGGCGCTGAGCGCGAGGTCTTCGAGGCCGCGACCGAGGCGGGGGTCCCGCTCCACGGCATCGAGGTGATCGACCCCGCCAAGCATCCGGCCAAGGAGCAGTACACCACCGCCTATTGGCAGCGGCGCCAGCGGAAGGGGGTCACCCGCGGCGAAGCGCGCCGCCGACTGGCCGAACCGGCCGTCTTCGGCGCGATGATGGTGGCCCAGGGGGACGCCGACGCGCTCGTCGCGGGCGAGAACCAGTATTACGGCGATGCCATCCGGCCCGGGCTCGAGGTGGTCGGCGCCATCCCGGGCGGGGCGGTCGCCGGCATCTACATGATGATCATCGGCGACCAGACCTTCTTCTTCGCCGACTGCACCGTCAACATCGACCCCACCGCGGAACGGCTGGCCGAGATCGCCGTGGCCACGGCCGGCGCGGTCAAGCATTTCGGCATCGACCCCCGGATCGCGATGCTGTCGTTCTCCAACTTCGGGTCGGTCCGGCACGCCAAGTCGGACAAGGTCGCGAAAGCGGTGAAGTTGCTGCAGGAACGCCGCCCCGATCTCCCGGTGGACGGCGAGATGCAGGCGGACACCGCCGTGGTCGAGTCGATCCTGACGGGGACCTACCCCTTCAGCCGCTTGCAGGGGCCCGCCAATGTGCTCATTTTCCCCGACCTCGATTCGGCCAACATCTGTTACAAATTGCTGGCCCGGCTGGGCGGGGCGCAGGCGATCGGCCCGATCCTGGTGGGATTGGCCGCTCCCATCCACGTGCTCCAGCGGGGCTCCGACGTGGACGACATCGTGAACATGGCGGTCATCGCGGCCGTGGATGCGCAGGAGCGCTCCCGGCGTCAGCAGGCCCGCTTGCCGTTGACCTGAACGGGGCACGCCGCCCCCCGAGGACAAGATGAGCTCGACCAAGACGGCCCCCGAGGCCGTGAGCCTTCCCGACGCGGGTCTCCAGCCGGTCCGCGTCCACGCCAACTTGAGCGCGGCCCAGCTGATGGAGCACGCCATCCGCCGGGGCGAGGGGCACCTCACCAACGCCGGCGCCTTCACCGCGGTGACCACGCCCCACACCGGCCGCTCGCCCAACGACAAGTTCGTGGTCGAGGAGCCGTCGTGCAGCGCCGAGATCTGGTGGGACAAGAACGGCAAGGGGAAGGAGGCGGGGTTCGAGAAGCTGCTGCAATCGGTGCGGGCGCACCTCGATGCGCAGGAGGTGTTCGTCCAGGACCTCTGGGCCGGCGCCGACCCGAAGCACCGCCTGAGCGTCCGGTTCGTCACGCCCAACGCGTGGCAGGCCAACTTCGTGCGGAACATGTTCATCCGCCCGTCGCCCGAGGCGCTCGGAAGCTTCCTGCCCGGCTTCACGGTCCTCCACGCCCCGGAGCTCCAGGCCGACCCCGGCATCCACGGCACCCGGACCGGCACCTTCGTGATGCTCCACTTCGCGAGGCGGCTCATCCTCATCGGCGGCACCCGGTACGCGGGCGAGCTCAAGAAGAGCATCTTCACCGTCCTCAACTATCTCCTCCCCAAGCAGGGCGTCTTCCCGATGCACTGCTCCGCCAACATCGGCCCCGATGAGGACACCGCGATCTTCTTCGGGCTCTCGGGCACGGGCAAGACCACCCTCAGCGCCGACCCGACCCGCCGCCTCATCGGCGACGACGAGCACGGCTGGGGGGAAAAGGGCGTGTTCAACTTCGAGGGGGGCTGCTACGCCAAGGTCATCCGCCTCTCGGCCGAAGGGGAGCCGGAGATCTGGGCGGCCAGCCAGCGGTTCGGCACCATCCTCGAGAACGTGGTCCTCGACCCGATCTCGCGGAGGCCCGACTTCGACGACCTGAGCCTGACCGAGAACACCCGGGCGAGCTACCCGATCGAATTCATCCCGAACCACGAACCATCCGGGATGGGGGGACATCCGAAGAACGTCATCTTCCTGACCGCCGACGCGTACGGCGTGCTCCCGCCCATCGCGCGGCTCACGGCCGAGCAGGCGATGTATCAGTTCATCTCGGGGTACACCGCCAAGGTGGCCGGGACCGAGCGGGGCGTGACCGAACCGTCGGCCACGTTCAGCGCCTGCTTCGGGGCGCCTTTCCTGCCGCTCCATCCGGGCGTCTACGCCAAGATGCTGGGGGAGAAGCTCGCCAAGCAGGGCGCCACGGTGTGGCTGGTGAACACCGGCTGGACCGGCGGGGCGTACGGCGTGGGCCACCGGATGAAGCTCTCGTACACCCGCGCGATGGTGCGCGCGGCGCTGGCGGGGAAGCTCGACAAGGCCCAGTACCGGAAGGACCCGATCTTCGGCTTCGACGTTCCGACCAGCGTGCCGGACGTCCCTCCCACAGTGCTGGACCCCCGGGGGACCTGGGAAGACCCCAAGGCATACGACGCGCAGGCGCAAAAGCTCGCCAAGATGTTCGTCGAGAACTTCGCCAAGTTCGCCGACGGGGTGGATGCCAAGGTGAAGGGGGCGGCACCGGTCGCGTGAGTTGAGAGGCGCGGTAGGCGCATAAGGCGCGAGAGATCCCGTTGGACCGGGGGTGGCGCAGGAATGGCCATCCCTGGTGCTTTTTCGAGCTTCTCAACCCTTCCATCGACCGCTACGTTCCGGCAGTCACTTTCGCGCCTCACGCGCCTTACGCGCCTCTGGACTCCCGATGAAGCCCGACTTCGACGTCATCCGCGACCCCCTCTGGGACAACATCCGGCTCGACCGCCCGTTCGCGGCGCTGGTCGATACGCCGACGGTGCAGCGGCTCCGTTACGTCCGGCAATTGGGACATGCGTTCCTCGTATACCCGGGCGCCACCCATAGCCGGTTCGAGCACGCCCTCGGCACCTTCCACCTCTGCCGTACCGCCCTCGCGGCGCTGGAGGAACGGGGGGAGCTCGACGAGATCTCCGACGACGACCGGCTCGCGGTCCGCGCCGCGGCCCTCCTGCACGACATCGGGCACTACCCCTTCAGCCATGCGCTCGAGGAGGCCGGCTTCCCCCATCACGAGGGGCTCGGCGTCCGCCGCCTCGATGAGGACGAGCTCGGCAAGGCGCTCACGGCGATGGGAGGCCGGAGCTTCCATCGGCAGGTCGGCACGATGATCCAGGGGCAGAGCAGTTCGCCGCTGGGCGGACTGATCAGCGGCTCGCTCGACCTCGACAAGATCGACTACCTGAGCCGAGATGCCCGGAATTGCGGCGTGCCGTATGGCACCGTCGACGTGAACCGGCTCCTGGCCGCGCTCACCATCGTCAAGCTCGATGGCAAGCTCCAGATCGGGGTCCACGAGAAAGGGGTGAGCGCCCTCGAGTCCCTCCTCTTTGCCAAGTACCAGATGTACCGGAACGTCTACTGGCACCACGCGGTCCGGAGCGCCACCTGCATGTTCAAGCGCGCCGTCCGCTCCGCGGTGGCCAAGGGGGAGCTCACGCCGTCGGACGTCGCGATCGGCACCGACGCCACGTTGTCCGTCGCGCTGATGGACGACGACCCGACCGGGCTCGGACGCGCGGTGCACGAGCGCCGGCTCCACAAGCGGGCGCTCGACATCTCGGCGATGGAGGTGCCGCGAGAGTGCCAGCCCTGGGTGTCCGAGTCGCCCCAAGTGCTCGAACGGGTCGAGGACCAGGTGGCCAAGGAGGTCGGGCTCCCACCCAATGCACTGCTGATCGATTACCCGAGCCGCGATTCGATGCTGTCGGTCGACCTGCCGCTCCGCACCCGGACCGGGAAGATCGAGCGCCTCACCGACACCGGACGCGCCGGCACGCTCGGGCTCCCGCGGGTCGCGGACGAGCTCTACCGCACCGCGCGGCGATTCCGGGTCTTCACCGCCGGCCGTGCCGGTAGGGGACTCGACCGGATCCTCCACACCGCGACGCTCCCGGTGGAAGAGATCGAGAAGCGGCTCCGCACGGGGAAGCCGTTGCTCAAATGATCGAACTCCGTGATTCATCGCGGAAACGCGGGAGCACGGAGTCACACGGAATACTGATTTTGGGGGTGCAAGGGAGGATCTCTCCCTGCACCCCTAAAGTCTTGTTCCGTGAAACTCCGTGTTTCAGTCCTTCCGCGATGAATCACGGGATCCCAGTGATCGGGAAGATCCCGATGGCCGGACCCTAGACCGTCGTGAACGGCAGGTCCCGGATCCTAGCCCCGGTCAGCTTGAACACCGCGTTCGCCACGGCCGGCGCGATCGGCGGTACCCCCGGCTCACCCACGCCGGTCGGCGGGTGCTCGCTCGGCAGGATGTGCACGTCGACCGCCGGGGCCTCGCTCATCCGAAGGACCTGGTAGGTGTCGAAGCTGTGCTGATCCGGGTGCCCCTCGGTGATGGTGATCTTTCCATGGAGCGCCGCCGAGAGACCGAACATGATCCCCCCCTCGATCTGGGAGCGGATGATGTCCGGGTTGATCGCGGTGCCACAATCGACCGCGGCCCAGACCTTGTGCACCTGCACCGTCTTGTCCGCGCGGAGCGAGACCTCCGCGACCTCGGCCACGACCGAGTCGAACGAGCCGTGCACCGCGATCCCGCGGGCATGCCCCACCGGGGGCGCGGCGTCCCACCCTGACTTCTCGGCCACCAGGCGCAGCACTGCCGCGTAGCGCGAGTCGGGCTTCAGGTGGTCGAGGCGGAAGGCGATCGGGTCACGCCGGGCGGCGGCCGCGAGTTCGTCCATGAATGACTCGACCACGAAGGCGGTGTGCGTGTTGCCGACCGACCGCCACCACTGGATCGGGACCCCATTGCTGGTGGTGTAGAGCTCGACCGCCAGATCCGGCACCTCATAGGGAAGGTCACTGATCCCTTCGGTGGATGAGGGATCCGGCTTCCCCGCCGGTACGAAGGGCGTCATCCCCAGTACCGACTGCCCCACGACCTTGTGATGCCACCCGGCGATGTGGCCGCTCCCGTCGATCCCCGCCTTGACGGTATGCAGGTACATCGGCCGATAGTATCCGGCGTCGGTATCGTCCTCACGGGTCCAGACCAGCTTCACCGGCCGTCCATTGGCCTGCTTGGCGATCAGCGCCGCCTCGACGACGTAGTCCGAGAGCGGGTTGGCCCGGCGCCCGAAGCTGCCCCCGGCGTAGAGCGTGTTGATCGTCACCTGCTCCGACTTGAGGCCGAGGGCCTTGCCGACCGCCATCTGGTCGAAAGTGTGGCCCTGGGCCCCGTACCAGAGTTCGCACCGCCCGGGATTCACCTGCGCCACACAGTTCATCGGCTCCATCGCCGAGTGGGCGAGGAAGGGGACGCTGTAGGTCCCCTGCAGCACGCGCCCAGCGCCCGCGAGCGCGCGATCGGCGTGGCCCCGCTTCCCGGCGTCCTGCCCGGGCTTGGAGATGAGGGTGTGATACTCCGTCCAGAGCTGTTCCGAGCCGCGCCCTTCGGCGTTGGTCATATCCCATTTGACGTCGAGCGCATCGCGCCCCTTCTTGGCGGCCCAGAAGGTGTTCGCGATGACCGCGACGCCGTTCGGGACCTGCACCACATCCACCACCCCCGGCACCCCCTTCGCCTGGGTCACCGTGAACGACTTCACCTTCGCACCCCAGCGAGGGGGGTGGGCCACGACCGCCGTGAGCATCCCCGGGAGGTTCACGTCCTGGGTGTACTCGGCTCGGCCGGTCGACTTGACGAAGGCGTCGACCCTCGGGAGCCGATCCTGGCCGATGAGGCTCCAGTCCTTCCGCGCCTTGAGCGTCGGCTCGGCCGGCGGGGCCAAGGTCGCGGCCGCCGCGGCGAACTTGCCGAGGTGTCCCGACTTCCGTGATGCCGGATGGCTGATGATCCCCTTGGAGACCGTGATCCCGGCCGCGTCGACCTTCCACTCGGCCGCCGCGGCCGAGACCAGCATCGCGCGGGCGGTCGCGCCCGCCTTCCGCATCTGGTCGAAGGAATTCGCCATGGCATTCGAGCCGCCGGTGAGTTGGATCCCGCCGAGGGCGTTATTGCCGTACTTCGCTGCGTTGCCCGGGGCCCCGACGACCGAGATCCTGGACCAATCGGCGTCCAGCTCTTCGGCGAGGAGGGTGGCGAGGCCGGTATGCGTCCCCTCCCCCATCTCCAGGTGCTTCGCGGTCACGACGACGGAGCCATCCGGCTTCACCTGCAGGAAGGCGTTGAGATCGGCGCCGGGGCCCTCTTCCTTGGTGGGGGCGCAGCCGGGGAGGTTGAACGCCAGGGTGAGCCCGGCGCCCGCGACCACCGTCGCCTTGACGAAACTGCGTCGATCGATGGTGGTGGTCATGCGTGATCACCTCCCGCCGCGACCTTGATCGCCCAGCGGATGCGGTTGTAGGTGCCGCAGCGGCAGATGTTGCCTGACATCGCGGCGTCGATGTCCTGGTCGGTGGGCTTCGGCGTCCTGGCCAGGAGCGCCACGGCGCTCATGATCTGGCCTGACTGGCAGTAGCCGCACTGGGGGACCTGGGCCTGGACCCACGCCTGCTGGACCGGGTGCGTCCCATCGGGAGAGAGACCTTCGATGGTGGTGACCTTCTTCCCCGCGACCGCGCTGAGCGGCGTCTGGCAGCTCCGCACCGGCTCGCCGTCCAGGTGCACGGTGCAGGCCCCGCAGGCCCCGATCCCGCAGCCATACTTGGTGCCGGTCATGTCGAGCACGTCACGCAGGGCCCAGAGGAGCGGTGTATCGGGCTCGGCGTCGACGGAGGTGGACTTGCCGTTGAGGATGATCGTGGTGGGCAT